>NZ_JBNNVR010000074.1:0-28185 GCF_050280645.1 Pseudomonas sp. NPDC089554 | reverse complement strand
GGACAAGCCCGCTCCCACAGGTACCATAGCGTTCTTGAGAGCAGTGGCAAACCTGTGGGAGCGGGCTTGTCCCGCGATGGGGCCGGTGCAGCAAACAGATCAGGGATAGGCAAACCGATGCCGCCCATTCCCTACTGGCGCCTGTCCAGCTTCTACCTCTGTTACTTCGCCTTGCTTGGCGCCACTGCGCCGTTCCTGGCGCTGTACTTTGACCACCTGGGGTTCTCGCCGGCGCGTATCGGCGAACTGGTGGCCATTCCCATGCTGATGCGCTGTATCGCACCCAACCTCTGGGGCTGGGTGGGCGACCGCACTGGTCAGCGCCTGCTTATCGTACGTCTGGGCGCCTTGTGCACCCTGATGACGTTCTCGTTGATCTTCGTCGACAAGAGCTACGCCTGGCTGGCGTTGGTCATGGCCCTGCACGCGTTCTTCTGGCATGCAGTGCTGCCGCAGTTCGAAGTGATTACCCTGGCGCACCTGCACGGGCAGACCTCGCGCTACAGCCAGGTGCGCCTGTGGGGCTCGATTGGCTTCATCCTGGCCGTGGTCGGCCTGGGGCGGCTGTTCGAGTGGCTGAGCCTGGATATCTACCCGCTCGCCATCGTGGTGATCATGCTCGGGATTGTCGCCGCAAGCCTCTGGGTACCGAACGCCCAGCCGGTGGAGAGCACCGAGCGGCGCGGCGCCGAGGGTTTCCTGCGTCAGCTTGCAGCCCCCGGCGTACTGGCTTTCTATGCCTGCGTGGCGCTGATGCAGCTCAGCCATGGGCCTTACTACACCTTTCTCACCCTGCACCTGGAGTACCTGGGCTACAGCCGTAGTGCCATCGGCCTGTTGTGGGCCCTGGGGGTGGTCGCCGAAGTGCTGCTGTTCATGCTGATGAGCCGGGTATTCGCACGGTTCTCGGTGCGCCGGGTGCTGCTGGCCAGCTTCCTGCTGGCCTCGCTGCGCTGGCTGCTGCTGGGCAACCTGGCGGACATTCCAGCAGTGCTGGTGTTCGCCCAGGTGCTGCACGCGGCCACCTTCGGCTGCTTCCATGCGGCGTCCATCGCCTTCGTGCAAGCCAGTTTCGGTGCCCGCCAGCAAGGCCAGGGCCAGGCCCTGTACGCCGCGCTGTCGGGCGTTGGCGGCGCATTGGGTGCGCTGTACTCGGGCTACAGCTGGAAGCTGCTGGGGCCTCACTTCACCTTTGGTATGGCGAGCATCGCGGCGCTGGCCGCAGCCGTTATCATTGCCGTTCGTTTGCAAGAGACCAGGAACAGCCCCTGATGAGCATCCTCAGTGTTTTCCACCCAGAAAGCCCACAGCAGCCACGCAAGGTGCTGACCCATCATGAAGACGTGGCCACGACCTTGGCCGAGCAAGGTGTGCGTTTGACCCAGCAGCCTCATGACGTGCGTATTCGTCCTGGCAGCGGGGAAGAAACCGTACTCGCTCAAGCCCGCCACTGGCTCGATGGGCTGATGACCGAATATGGTAGCCGGGCTTACCGCGTACTCGACCACGATGGCGCTGCGCTGCTCGATGCCAGCCTGCGCGATGAGCAGGTTCACGACGCCGATGAAGTGTTCGCGGTCATCACCGGGCGCGCCCAGGTCAGCCTGCGCCTGGGGGGGCAGGTGTTTTCAGTCCTGTGCGAGAAGGGCGATGTGCTGGTGATTCCGTCCGGGACCCGGCGCTGGGTAGACCTGGGCGAAACGCCGTTCTGCCTGGCCGTGCGCCTGTTCGCCAGTGAGCAGGGTGCCCTTGGGCGCCTCACGGGTGACCCGCAAGCCCGGGAGTTCCTGGGCTTCGACGAGTTTTGAAGGGCTGAAATAGATCGCGGGGCAATCCTCTTCTCACAGAATCCCTTCGTGAGAGGAGGATTGCCCCGCGAAACGGAGTGCCGCAATCAGCGGTAGGTCGGCAAGGCGAACCGCTGTTGACTCTGCAGCATGGTGATAACGGGCAGTTCACTGGCCTGTTCGGCAAGGTCGCGGCGAATGGCGCTGATAGCCCAGGACAACTGCTCGGCGCTGTGCAGTTGCGCATAGGACAACACGCGACGAGTAACGGTGCCGTCGGCAGCGCGCAAGGTCAGCTGAACGCCACCGTCGGGGCGAGGTTTGGTCTCGACCTGGTAGGCGCTGAAGACCGAGGCAAATTTTTCCTGGATAAGGTCCATATCAACTCCTGGCTGTTGTGTTGGCAGACATGAGTTGATGGTTGCAGTGAGCGTGCCAGGCAGGCCTTCTTGTAAATTTCCTTTTTAATCAAATAGTTATATAATTATTTTGTAAGCTGCCTCGTGCGTTTTGCAAGGTCGTGCATTTTGCACAGTGCATTTTGCAATGCGATAGAAGTCGTCTTGCAGCCCCATAGAATTTGAACCTTTGACCCCCTGCGATGGCCCGACAAGAATTGGGCCCTATCACTGCCAGGAGGTTCAAGATGTCCGACCAACAGTCCAGTACCATGACCCAGGACGAGCACGCGCTCTTTGCCGAAGAAGTGTTCGAACGTGCCCGTCGTGGCGATGCCGCAATGCTCGAACGCCTGCTGTTGGCAGGTCTGCCGGCCGACCTGAGCAACCACAAGGGTGACACGCTGCTGATGCTCGCCAGCTACCACGGTCATCAAGAGGCGGTTCGGGTGTTGCTCAAGCAAGGCGCCGACCCGCTGATCGCCAACGACAACGGCCAGCTGCCGATTGCCGGTGCAGCGTTCAAAGGCGACCTGCCGATGATTCGTCTGCTGCTCGAACATGGCGTGCCGGTGGACGCTGCCGCCGCAGACGGGCGTACCGCGTTGATGCTGGCAGCGATGTTCAACCGCAGCGAGATCCTCGACTTCCTGCTGGCCCAGGGCGCCGACCCCAATCGCCAGGATTTTCGCGGTGTCACCGCCCTGGTTGCCGCCCGCACCATGGGCGCCAGCGAGGCAGCCGCGCGCCTGGAGGCGCTGGCCGGTTAACGGTTGGGGGGTGTTTGCGGCTATCCTTGGCGCCTTTTCCGCCACCGTAGGCCCCCCATGAAAAACCTGTTGCTCGAATTCATCAGCCTTATCGGCGCCGGCTGCATGCGCGAGCAAGACATCGAGCGCATCGCCGATGAGGCCGCCCAGGCCTACGCCGACCCCGCTGCCTTCCTGGCCGCTAACCCCGACATCAACTACGACGACAGCTTCCCGATTCCGCTGGGTGAATGGGTGGTGCTCGGCAGTCTGCCCGACACCGTGCTGTTCCAGGCCGACAGCTACCAGGCGCTGTTCCAGTGCATCAGCGACTCATTCGACCAGGGTGTGGCATTCAACCTCAAGCCCAAGCAGCTGGCCCGTACCGAGCCGCTGACGGCGTTGAACCGTATCCAGGTGCAGATGGGCGCGTTGAACAAGGAGGCGGGCGGCTACATGCTGCTGAACTTCAGCCAATTGCTCGATGACGAGCTGCAGATGGTGATGGTCGGCCAGCATGACCTGGCGCGGGTGCTGGAGCTGGGGGCCGAGCTGGGCATCAAGGTGGAGCCGGCGCTGGAGGCGTTGAAGGTGGCGGTGCACGTCTGAGGCGGTGCCAATAAGTAGCGTGCCGGCCCAGTGCAGGGCCAGCATTTCATTGCGGGCGATCAACCCAACGCAGTATCCAGGAACATCATCATCCCAAACCCACCCATCAAGCCCAAAGTCGCGGCTGTCTGGTGCCCATTGCGGTGGGTTTCCGGAATCACCTCGTGGGACACCACGAAGATCATCGCCCCTGCCGCCAGGCCCATGCTCACTGGGTAGGCGAGGGCAAAGCCGGTAGAAATACCCAGGCCGATCACCGCGCCCAACGGCTCCATCAGGCCGGAGCCGATGGCCACAAGGGCCGCCTTGAGGTTCGACAGGCCGGTCGCGCGCAAGGCCAGCGCCACGGCCAGGCCCTCGGGAATGTCCTGGATGGCGATGGCGCTGGTCAGCGGCAGGCCGATGCTCAGGTCGCCATTGGTGAAGCTCACGCCGATGGCCATGCCTTCCGGCAGGTTGTGCAAGGTGATCGCCAGCACGAACAGCCACACCCGGCCAATGCGCGCCGCTTCCGGGCCGCAGGGGCCGGTGCTTTCGTGTTCGTGAGGGGTGAAGCGATCCAGGCCGAGCATCAGCAGTACGCCCAGGCCCATGCCCAGTACGACGGTGAAGGCCGCTGCCGGGCCGTTGCCGGTGATTTCACGGGCGGCGTCGAGCCCGGGCAGTATCAGCGAGAACGAACTGGCCGCCAGCATCATCCCGGCGGCAAAACCGAGCATGACATCCTGGCTGCGTGCGCTGACATCGCGCAGCACCACTGCCAGCACCGCACCCAGTGCCGTGGCGGCAAACCCGGAAAGCCCGCCGAGCATGGCCAGGTGCAGGTTTTGCGAGTGCTCGCCATTGACCGCGTTCCACAGGCTTGCCAGCAGCAGGAAGGCGACCGCCAGCAGGCTGATGCCCAGGCCTGCGCTGAGCCATGGCGTGTCGAGGGCCTGTTGGCGCCAGGCGCTGATCATCGACGGTGGGGCGCTGTGTTCGGAGTGGGCGGGGGGCATGGGAACCTCGCAGGCAATGGATGGAAGCAGTCTACCCAGTGACACGCCAGGCCAGCCAAGGATTCCCTTCTATCAGGACGATAGCGGGCTATGCTGGCCAGCATCGATCCACAACCGGAGCACTGTCATGGGGTCCACGTTCAACAGCCTGGTCGGGCTGGTCATTCTCGCCTTGGACATCTGGGCGATTCTCAATGTGCTCAAAAGCGGCAGCGAGGTGGGCATCAAGGTGTTGTGGGTACTGTTGATCCTGTTGTTGCCGGTACTGGGGCTGATTATCTGGGCTGTTGCCGGGCCAAGAGGCAACGTGCGCATCGGCTGATGCCTGGGGGGGCGGGGCCGGTAACAAAATTTTCACAGTGGATTCACCAGAATCCGCGCCGCACGCACGTCGTGCAGGCCGTCTTCGGTCTTTCCAGGTCGCAAGGCGGCACCGCTTTTGCGTAACACTCGAAATCCTAGGATCCCCCATTCATGGCTAACACGGATGCCTTGAAGCAACGTGCCGTGCCGGCAGCGTTCGCGCCGACCCTCACCTCGCACTTGACCTACACGCTGCTGTGCGGCCTGGCGATCATGTTCATGCTCAGCCTGGTACGCCTTGCGTTGCTGGCCTACAACAGCGACATGATCGGCGACACCCCCTACAGCACCGTCGCCGAGGGCTTGTTCAATGGCCTGCGCTTCGACCTGCGCGTGGTGGTGTACATCAGCATACCGCTGCTGTTGGCAGTGCTCAGCCCGTGGGCCATGGCCCGCCGTGGTTTCTTCCGTTTGTGGCTGACCTTGGCGGCAAGCACCGTCATGTTCCTCGGCCTGATGGAGATGGACTTCTACCGTGAGTTCCACCAGCGCCTGAACGGCCTGGTGTTCCAGTACATCAAGGAAGACCCCAAGACCGTCATGAGCATGCTCTGGTACGGCTTCCCGGTGGTGCGCTACCTCCTGGCCTGGCTGTTCGGTACCTGGCTGCTGAGCCTTCTGTTCAAAGGCATTGATCGCTTGACCCGAGGCGATGCCGGCCCTGGCAAGCTCACCGGCCTGCGCCGCGTGATGCCGTGGCACAAGCGCCTGGCGGTGTTCATGGTGGTGCTGCTGGTGGCGGTGGTCGCTGCCCGTGGCACCCTGCGCCAAGGCCCGCCCATGCGCTGGGGCGATGCCTTCACCACCGACTCGCACTTCGTCAATCAGCTGGGCCTGAACGGCACCCTGACGCTGATCGACGCGGCCCACAGCCGCTTCGGCGAAGACCGCGCCAATGTCTGGAAACCGGTGCTGGAAACCGAAGTGGCCCAGCAAACCGTGCGCGACATGCTGCTGACCCCCAACGACACGCTGGTCGAGGCCGACCAGGCGGCGATTCGTCGTGAGTTCACCCCGCCCGCCGAACGCACCCTGCCGGTCAAGAACGTGGTGGTGATTCTCATGGAAAGCTTCGCCGGCCACTCGGTGGGTGCCTTGGGCAGCCCTGCGGGCATCACCCCGTACTTCGACAAGCTGGCCAAGGAGGGGCTACTGTTCGACCGTTTCTTCTCCAACGGCACCCATACCCACCAGGGCATGTTCGCCACCATGGCCTGCTTCCCCAACCTGCCGGGCTTCGAATACCTGATGCAGACCCCGGAAGGCAGTCACAAGCTGTCGGGCCTGCCGGCACTGCTCAGCGCCCGCGATTACGACGACGTGTACGTCTACAACGGCGATTTCGCCTGGGACAACCAGTCGGGTTTCTTCGGCAACCAAGGCATGACCACCTTCATTGGCCGCAACGACTTCGTCAACCCGGTGTTCTCCGACCCGACCTGGGGCGTGTCCGACCAGGACATGTTCAACCGCGGCCACGAGGAACTGGCCAAGCACGATGGCAAGAAGCCGATCTACGCGCTGTTGCAGACCCTGTCCAACCACACGCCGTACGCGCTGCCAAAAGACTTGCCGGTGGAGCCTGTGACCGGCCACGGCCGCCTGGACGAGCACCTGACCGCCATGCGCTACTCCGACTGGGCGCTGGGCCAGTTCTTCGAGAAGGCCCGCAAGGAGCCGTACTTCAAGGACACCCTGTTCGTCATCGTCGGTGACCATGGCTTCGGCAATAACCAGCAGATCACCGAGCTGGACCTGGGCCGCTTCAACGTGCCGCTGCTGCTGATTGCCCCCGGTATTCAGGACAAGTTCGGCGCCGTCAGTCACACCGTCGGTACCCAGGTCGACATCGTGCCGACCATCATGGGCCGCCTCGGTGGCCAGGTGCGCCACCAGTGCTGGGGGCGCGACCTGCTCAACCTGCCCGAAGGCGACCAGGGCGTGGGTATGATCAAGCCCTCAGGCAGCGAGCAGACCGTCGGCCTGGTGCAGGGGGATCGCATCCTTATCGAGTCCAAGGACATGGAGCCCAAGCTGTACCGCTACCAGCTGGGCCGCGAGTTCAAGGCCGAATTGATCCAAAGCCCGGATCAGGCTGAGATGCTCAAGAAGCTCGAGGCGTACATCCAGACCGCGACCAAGAGCCTGCTCGACAACACCGCTGGCGTGATCCACGGCACGCCGCAGTAAAGCCTCTGCCCGTCAACGCAGCCCGCCCTCTACCGGCGGGCTGTTTTCATCTGCGTCGGGTTAATTTCGCTGAACAACATCCTGGCTTGGTGGTCAAGTCAGTACGGATGTCACTCACCGTTGTTCGTTAGCGAGGGTTGATCGATGAAAGAGTGGGAAGTCATCTTTGCCGACCAGAAAGGCGAACCGACATCGTTGCGGCTCGCCAGTGAGCATTGCCCCAGCGAAGAAGACGCAGCACGAGCCATTCGCTCGCACCTGTTTCCGGTCATGGACGAGCTTGACCTGAACGACTTCCAGGGCCGCACCCATGCGCCCACGGCACGCTGGCTAAAGGAGCAGAACGGCGTGACCATCAGCGAAATCCGCGAAGCTTCCTGAAGGCCATTCTGGCGTGGTGCTGTACCAGGCACTACGCTGGAAAAAGGCGCTGGTCACTTCTGCGGGCCCGCGTCGGTTCCATTCGCGTCTTGCATCCGCTCGAACTGCCAGGCACGCCCCCTAGGGTGCGCCTCGCAGGTGCTGTAGTTAGTGCACTGAAAGTCTATCCATCGATTTGAGGAGGACGTTTCATGAGCAGCCAGAACGACGACATCAGCAGCAGTGTTCTTCGCCAGATGAAAGCTGGCGGTTTCGACTTCACCCGTATTCACCCTATCGAGTTCTATGCGGTATTCCCCGATGAAGCCGGTGCCCGCCGGGCCGCCGGGCAGTTCCGTGGCGAATCCATCAATGCCCAGGTGCGTGAGCGCGACGATGGCGTCTGGCACCTGGAACTGAGCAAGGTGATGTACGCCACCTACCGCGGCATCGGCGCCTTCGAGGAAGCGTTCGAGAGGGTGATTTCGCCGCTCGGTGGCGAGGTGGAAGGGTGGGGCGTACGGCAGGAACGCCTGATCGCCTAAGGGGTGGCCGTGTAGTGCTTACGCCCGGCCATGTGTTTCAGGTAGGCCAGCACGGCATCGAGTTCCTGTTCACCCAATACGCTTTCCGGGAACCCTGGCATGCGTGCTTGCGGCCACTGCCGCAGGCTTTGCGGGTCGCGGATGAAGCTGCGCAGGAAGGCCGGTTGGAAATACTCCGTGGGGTTGTGCGGCAGGTTCAGGTCTGGGCCGAACTGCGCGTCACCGGCGCCATTTAGGCGATGGCAGGCCAGGCAGTTCTGCTGGAACAGCGCAAACCCCTGGCGTACCGGGTCGTCAGCGGGCACCTCAGGGGCGGGCAGCAGGGCCGGGAAGCGCGCTTCGACAGGGGCCAGGAGGCGAATGGTGGCGACTTGGAAGGGCCATTGCTCAGGGCGGATGCCGCTGGCTTCAGGGTGGGTCCACACCAGGTAGAACGGGCCGGCGCTGGGTTTGCCCTTGGCCAGGGGCGGCCACGGTTGGCCTGGGTTTTCCACGGCCAGCCAGGCTTGTGCAGGGCCGCTTTGCAGCAAAGGCGCAGCGGGCATTTCGGCAGCGAAACCATCGAGCGCCACCGCTTGCAGGTGGTCGTCAGGGCGCACCCCCTCAAGCAATGTCGCCAGTGGCACGGCGCGGTAGCGCATGGTGCCCTTGTAGGTCACGTCCTGGTTTATGGTGATATCACGAGCCTGCGGGTGTTCGAGCAGCTGCGTCGTCTGCCAATGCTGTGTGTGATCTCCCAGCTCCAGGTTCAGCTGCGCCGCTTGCAGCGGCAAACCGAGCAGAATCAGTAGCAAGGGCAGGCAGTGGCGCATGGGTAATCTCCAACCATCAGGGTCGGCAGATTACCTGTGTGCAGCCTGGGAGTGCCACCGCCGCTTCAACCGAACAATCGGGTAAGGTTCGGGAGAATCAGCAGCAAGGTGGTGGCGAACAATATGAGTCCGGCTTGACGTAGTTTCGATTGTCTGAACATGGCGGATCGCCTTCTTGTTGTTATTCCTGACGAGCCCTTGGCTTCCCTGTCGCGCTTCGGGTCGATCACAATGGCGCCGCAACGCGCCGTTTCCGCAACCTCTGGTGTCTGGATATACCTCCAAAGGTAGGGCGAACATTCGCTCTATTTGAGAACCCTTTGATCTAAATGAGTTCAGGATGGTTTATTTAGGTTATGAGGCTAGTGGCCACTTCGCTGGCATGCTCTGACTAGACCCTTGCGTGAGTGCCAAGAGTCATTGCTTGGCTGCCTACCGTTCGTCAGTGCGTCCTACTTGCTTGTACGGGTCTTTCGCGTCAGTCTCTACAGCAGTTTCCCACCCATGTCGTTCAGGACTATCCCTATGTCGTTACGCATCTGCATCCTTGAAACCGATGTCCTGCGACCGGAGCTGGTCGCGCAGTACCAGGGCTACGGAAGGATGTTCGAGCAGCTGTTCTCGCGTCAGCCGATCGATGCCGAGTTTTGCGTGTACAACGTGATGAACGGCGACTACCCGGCCGACGACGAACGTTTCGACGCCTACCTGGTGACCGGCAGCAAGGCCGATTCGTTCGGCAGCGACCCGTGGATCCAGACGCTGAAGGTCTATCTGCTCAAGCTCTACGAGCGTGGCGAGAAGTTGCTGGGTGTGTGTTTCGGCCATCAGTTGCTGGCGCTGGTGCTTGGCGGCAAGGCCGAGCGTGCCGACAAGGGTTGGGGCCTGGGTATTCACCGCTACAGCCTGGCGGCCCATGCGCCGTGGATGGACCCTGAAGTGACCGAGCTGACCATGCTGATCAGCCACCAGGACCAGGTGACCGCGCTGCCCGAGGGCGCCACCCTGATCGCCTCCAGCGACTTCTGCCCGAATGCGGCGTACCACGTGCGTGACCAGGTGCTGTGCTTCCAGGGGCACCCGGAGTTCGTGCACGACTACTCCCGCGCGCTGCTCGATGCGCGCCGCGAGCGGTTGGGGGATGAGGTGTACGAGAAGGCGGTCGCCAGCCTGGTGACCGAGCACCAGGGCGACCTGGTCGGGGAGTGGATGATGCGCTTTGTCGGGCATTCGAAGGACGCCAAGCAGGGCGTCTGAGCGTTCGACGGCGTCGTCTTCATCGCGGGCTTGCCCCGCGATGCTTTTCCTACAACCACCCCGAGCGCTTGAAGCTGGCAAACAACCCGCCACACCCCGCCACGATCACCCCCAGCACGACGAAATAGCCGTAGTGCCAACTCAGCTCCGGCATGTTCTGGAAGTTCATCCCATAGATCCCGGCAATGGCCGTGGGGAAGGCCAGGATCGCCGCCCAGGCGGCGAACTTGCGCTGTACGATGCTTTGGCGTGACGACTCCAGCAGCATGCCGATTTCGATAGTCTGGCTGGCGATATCGCGAATACCTACCAAGTCTTCCATCTGCCGCGTGACGTGGATCTGCACGTCGCGGAAATACGGGCGCATGTTCTTGTCGATGAATGGGAAGTTCAGGCGTTGCAGTTCTTCGCCAATTTCCACCATCGGCGCCACGTAGCGGCGCAGACGCAGGATATCGCGGCGCAGGCTGTGCAGACGGCGGATGTCCTCTTCCCTGAGTGAGCCCGCAAGCACGTTCTGCTCCAGCTCCTCGATCTCGCCATGGATCGCCTCGCTTACCGGCTGGTAGTTCTCGGTGACGAAGTCGAGCAGGGCGTAGAGCACGAAGTCCTCGCCGTGTTCGAGCAGCAATGGCCGTGCTTCGCAGCGTTGGCGTACCAGGGCGTAGGATTTCGAGTGGCCGTTGCGGCAGGTGATGATGTAGCCGTTGCCGGCGAAGATGTGGGTTTCGATGAACTCCAGCCGGCCTTCGTGACGTACTGGCGAATAGGTGACGATGAACAACGCATCGCCGAAGGTTTCCAGCTTCGGCCGGCTGTGTTTCTCCAGGGCATCCTCGATGGCCAGTTCGTGCAAGCCGAATTGGCGCTGCAGGTTGGCCAGCTCCTGGGCGTTGGGCTCCTCGAGGCCGATCCACACGAAGTGCCCGGGCTTTCGCGCCCATTCGGCGCCTTCGTCGAGGCTGATATTGGTGACCTTCCTGCCGGCGCTGTACACCGCCGCTGCGACGACTCGACCCATGGTTGCCTGCTTGTTCGGTTGGACATGGCAGACAGCTTGGGCCGAGTGCGCCAGGAGAGCAAGGCGCCTGGCGCTGTTACCGGTTGGCGTGGGGCAGTTCGCCGTCCATGCGGTCGATACACTGCTGCATCTGCGTCCGGCATTGCTCGATCAACGCGGGCAGGTCTTGCTGGCTGAGGCCTGCGGTGGGAATCGGCGGCAGCGAGCGGATGATCACCGTGCGCCGCCGCCAGCTGTTCAACCCCAAACGCATGGCGTAGCGGCTGACGCACACCGGCACGATCGGCACGCCGGC
This sequence comes from Pseudomonas sp. NPDC089554, assembly GCF_050280645.1. NCBI lineage: Bacteria > Pseudomonadati > Pseudomonadota > Gammaproteobacteria > Pseudomonadales > Pseudomonadaceae > Pseudomonas > Pseudomonas sp. NPDC089554. The sequence continues at coordinate 16,801 of NZ_JBNNVR010000074.1, read as the reverse complement.
CTCCACGGCCATGTGGAAGGCGCCCTTCTTGAAGGCCAGCAACTGCTCGCCAGGGTTGCGCGTGCCTTCGGGGAAGATCCAGATCGAGGTGTCGTTGCGCAGGGTCCGGGTGGTCGCCTGCATGGCCTTGCGCGCCTGGTAGGCATTCTTGCGGTCCACCAGCACGTTGCCGCCAAGCCAGAACAGCTGGCCGAACAGCGGGATCCAGCCCAGGCTTTTCTTGCCGATGGCCACGGTGCGTTGCGGCACGACCCGCCCCAGGACGAACAGGTCGAAATTGGACTGGTGGTTGGCGACGATCACGCAGCCAGGCGGCAGGTCCCACAGCGGGCCGACTTCAGCCTTGACGTCCAGGCGTAGTAGCCAGGTCGCCGGTACGCTGTAGAGGCGGGCGAACACACGGCTGTTGTCGGGGTTGAAGGGCCGGCACAGGCCGACGAGCAGGCCGATGGCGCCCACCAGCAGAAAGTGCAGCGCCAGAAGAAGCATGCGAAACAGATAAAGCATGATGAGGCTCACACCAGACGGTCGCCCAGCAGTGTACGGTTGTGCACTGAATGGAGCAAACGGTGGTGTGGCCTCTGCTGCGGGCCTTGCCTCAGAGCTTGTGGCTCTGGTCCTTGAGGATCGCCTCGTCCAGGGTCTCCAGCAGTGCGGCGCGCACTTTCAGTTTGGTGTTCTTGTGCGCCAGCATGTTCAGCTTCTTCATTTCACGGGCAGCGGCCAGTGCGGTGTCCAGCAATTGCTCGGCAGGTACTACCTTGTCGAGGAAGCCGGCGACCACGGCAGCGTGTGGGTCGAACACCTCGGCGTTGTTCACCGCGCGCTGGAAGGCCGAGCGGGTCAGGCGGTCGCGGGCCAGTTCGATACCGGCGTGGTGCATGGTCATGCCGATCTGCACCTCGTTCAGGCAGATCTTGTAAGGGCCTTCGACGCCGATGCGGTAGTCGCCCGACAGCAGCAGGAAGGCGCCCTTGGCCACCGCGTTGCCGGGGCAGGCGACGATCACTGGGAAGGGGTGCGAAAGCAGGCGCCGGGCCAGGGTGGAACCGGAGGTGACCAAGCCGATGGCCTCCTTGGGGCCGGCGGTCATCACCTTGAGGTCGTAGCCGCCGGAGAGAATGCCCGGCTGCCCGGTGATGACCACCACGGCGCGCTCCTCGGTGGCGCGGTCCAGCGCGGCGTTGAAGGCGGTGATGACGTCTGGGGAGATGGCGTTGACCTTGCCGTTGTTCAGGGTCAGGGTGGCGATGCCGTCTTCGGCGTGGTAGGTAATCAGCTCGCTCATGACAGAGTCCTTTGGGGGGCGTGGGGCGACGTTACCCAGCGCGCGCGGCCAGGTAAAGCGCCAAGGCTGACTGGCCAGTCAGCCGATTCGACCCGCGCCCACGCACGGCGCGGCAGGGCAGGGCCCGCAGGAAAAAGCGCTGGGCAAATTGGCAGCATTGCCCTGGCAACCGCCGGGTTTTGCTCGACGGGCTTAAGCGCATGAAAATTCTGAAAAAAATGCTTGCCAAAGGTAAGGGGTTCTACTAAATTAGCGCGCCTCGACAGGCTGAACAGCTTGAAGAGATCCGGTGAAGTGTCCGAGTGGTCGAAGGAGCACGCCTGGAAAGTGTGTATACGAGAAATCGTATCAAGGGTTCAAATCCCTTCTTCACCGCCACTTTCTCGAAACCCCTGCAAATTAACGTTTGCAGGGGTTTTCGTTTTTCAGGCTGCTCGGCACTGCTACCGCGTGCCTCTGGCGATTGCGGCAGACACACTCAGCTGCGTATTTGGAATAGGTTGGCGGCGAGCGTTAGGCTTCGGACCAATGCATAAGATAGGCCTCGCCCGTTACCCTGACCAGGGGGTGAGGAACAATGTCGCAGACTTTGACGATATTAAACCCGTGGCGCTCATAAAAGCGTCGGGCACCTGTATTTGATGCGTAATCGATCAGGCTGATGCCATTGAGTGTTAACGTCCTGGCGCGTTCTTTCGCGAGTTCTATAAAGCGGGTGCCTAACCCCTGGTTGCGCCAGCCGTCATGAAAAGCCAGGCTTGAAATATACAGGGAGTCAGGAATTTCCATATCGGCGTAAGGGGCGAGTACGGGGTCGGTTGTGGGTGATGCATCAGGCGCGAGACGCGTAATATAACTGTGCATCATGCCGATAACAGTGTCATTGGCTTCGGCAATCAAGCAGTTCTCATAAGAAAAATCGACCTGCTCACGCGCATATCGGGCGGTACCGACCTCTATGAGTGCTTGGCCGGGCTGCGCCAGCTGGCTCCAGATATAGTCCGCCATGCCCTCGGATGTAATCTGAAACAAACAAGCAATTTCATAGGCATCCTTTTTTCTACCTGCGCGAAACGCTATACCCATCATAAAGCCTCAGTTGACCCGTGCGTGGAATGTTCTAATAAACTTAAAGTTGCTAAGTACTTTAAAAATTATCAGATCATAAAGGTGCTGGCCTTTCAATTTCGGCGACGTGAATCAATAGAACACGAAGTGTAAATTCGTGAGTTTTATAAGGGCGCTGGCGCTCGCTCAATTGCATGCTGTTACAGTGGCCCGTTCCAAGCGCGGCTTGGGGGCACAGGCGTATATATGACATGAGGAGGTGGAGCTTGGTTGTTTAACCACTTCCTTCGAATAATTTCGTTGCAGGCTGCCGGAGCCTCTTCACGGCGCTTCGGTGCTTCGCCTTGCCCGCGAGCAAGGGCGAAGCCCTCAGCTGCGGGCAAGGTCTTGTGTCAGAAACTCACCGAAGCCGACAACCGCGCCGTTCGCGGCGCCCCCTGGAACAGATAGTTGTCACCCAGGTAGTCCCCTACATCGCGCCAGTAACGCTTGTCGAAGACGTTGTCGACGGTCAGGCGCAGCACGGTGTCATAGCCGCCGATGTTGGTGCGGTAGCGGCTGCCGATGTCGAACACCGTGTAGGCGCCCACCTCCACGTTGCCCGCCTGGCTTGCGTACTTGCTGGCGCTGTAGCGGGCGCCGCCGAGCAGTGCCAGGCCCGGCACCGGCAAGCTGTAGTCGGCCTGCAAGGTGGCGCGCAGGCGCGGCACGTTGATCGCCTGGTGATCTTCGTAGGCCTCGGTGCCGCTGCCTTTGACCCGGGCACGAATGGCCGCGGCGCTGGCATGCACTTGCAGCTTCGACGTCACCCAGCCGCTGGCGCCCAGCTCCAGACCGGTGTTCTTCTGCTGGCCTTGCTGCACATAGGTGAGGGCGCCGGCGCCCTCGGGGCGGGCGTATTGATAGGCCTGGCGGATCTGGAACAGCGCGGCGCTCAGGCTCATGCCTTGCCAGTCGCGCTTGATGCCGATTTCCAGCTGGCGCGAAAGTGTCGGCGCGAGGATCTCGGCAGCGTTGCTGGCGTACCAGGGCGCGGTACCGCCGGCCGACAGGCCCTTGGACCAGCTGGCGTACAGCGTGGTGTCCGGCTGCGGCTTGTAGATCAGCGCAGCATTGGGCAGCACCTCGTATTGCTGGGTATGACGGCCAGGCTCGCCGGTTTCGCTCCAGGTCTTTTCGTCCAGGCGCACGCCGCGGGCGCCGAGCACGGCTTGCCACTGCTCGTTGAAGCTGATGCGGTCGTTGACGAACAGGCCATATTGGCGGCTGTCCAGGCGCTTTTCGCTAGCGCCGATGGGTTTGTCGGACGGCTCCAGCGCCGGGGCGCCGCTGCCGATGTTGCCGGTGCCGAGCCACTCGTTGTAGTAGGGGCGCTGGTCGAGGGTGCGGCGCTGCGCACTGGTGCCCACGGTCAGCTCATGGCCTACACCCAGGGCCTGGAAGTTCCCCGCCAGGGTGGCCTGGGCCTCGTCGATGCGCCGGGTGTCGTCGGGGCTGCGGAAGTCGTAGATGTCGTAGTCGCCGTTGCTGCCGAAGAAAGCCCCCTCGCTGGAGCCCCAGGCGAACGCGCTGTAGTCGTCGATCACCACCTTGCTGCGCGAGGCGCTGAGGGTGCCGCGCCAGGCGTCGTTGAAGCGGTATTCGAAGCGCCCGCCGAGGTTCAGCGAATCGGTCTGCACAGGCTTGGCCCAGGACTGGTAGGCCAGGCGGTCGCTGGGGTCGATCGAATGCGGCAACTGGGTGCCGCCGAGCAGTTGGTAGCCCGGCACCGAATACTGCTCGCGGTGCTGGTATTCGGCATCCAGTTGCAGGGTGGCGTCGGGGTTGATCTGCCAGTCGAAGGCCAAGGAGGCGAAGTCGCGCTTGCCGTCGGCGTGGTCGACATAGGAGCGGATGTCCTCGTGGGCCAGGTTGGCGCGCAGGCCGAACTGGCGCTCGCTGCCGAACCAGCCGCCAAGGTCGGTGGCCAGGTAGAGCTCGCCCTGTTCGTTGGTCGAGACGCTGACGCTGCGCACGTCTTCGGTGCGCTTGGTCACGTAGTTGACCAGCCCGCCCGGCTCCGACACCCCGCTGTACAGGCCCGACAGGCCCTTGAGCAGTTCGACCTGCTGCTTGTTCTCCAGCGCCACGCTCTGCTCGCCGGCGATGGTCTGGCCGTTGATCCGGTAGCTGCTGGCGGCATTGAGTTCGAAGCCGCGAACGTTGAAGTTCTCGTAGTAGCCGATGGGGGCGTAGCTCTCACCAACCGAGGCGTCGCTTTGCAGCACCTGGCTGAGGGTACGCACCTGGCGGTCGTCCAGCAGCTCGCGGCTGAATACGCTTATCGACGCCGGGGTATCCAGCACCGGCGCCGCCTGCCAGCCGCCCACCTGGGCTTCGCGGGCCTGGTAGCCGGTGTCATCGACGCGGTCGGTGACCTGCACCGGGGCCAGGGTCACGCGCTCGGCGGCCAGTACCGGGCTGCCATGCAGGGCAAGGCCCAGGCCGAGCAGGCCAAGGGGCAGGCGGGGGCGAAGCGGGGTCATGCAAGGCTCCTGGAAACAGACGCGAACGCGGGTGGGCCTGGCGGCGTTGCACCGGCAGGCGAAAAGGGCGTCATGTTAGCAGGGCCAGGGCGTGGATTCGTGGGTTTTCTAAGCGGGCCGGAGCCCTGTGGGCCCCAGCCGTGTTCGTTCATCAGTTGCCGACAGGCCGCTGGTGCTTGCGCCAGGTGTCGTCGATCTTCGACCAGGTCTTGCCGTCGGTAATGGCCAAGAGCTTGCGGCCATCCTTGAAGGTGGCGAGGAAGGTCGCTTCTTCTTCCTTGCCGCCCAGCCAGAGCCCAGCCAGCAGGCCCACCGGGCCTGCTACCAAGGCGCCGGCGACGCCCCAGCCGAGCGCACTGCCCAGGTTGCGGCTCGACTCCAGGCAGGCCAGCTTGAGGTCGGTGACCCGCGCCAGGGAGATCCGTTCTCCTGGCGAGGGGCTGCGGGGGGTCTTGAGCGTCAGCGCGCCGTTGCGATATTCGCCTTCACCTTGCAAGAAATCGCCGGATTGCACCGTGAGTCTTGTCATGTCGTCATCCTGTCCGTGGGTGGGCTGTAGCCAGCACTTACTGAGCGCTGCTGTCGCGGGCAAGTCAACGAGCAGGCGACGGAGGGTCGTGCGTTAGTTTGTCGCGCCGGCGCAATGGACAGACGAAACAGACCGGTCGGTCACTAACTTGAAGTCGCATTTTCATAATTAAATTTCCGCGAATTGAACAATAAGGCCACGAGCCATTATTGAGATTGCGGGTAACCCTCGGATAAAACTTATCGCCCATGGCTGATGTATAAAGCCCTGGGGTAGTGGTACTTCTAGTTACCGCTAAAAAACACTGGACAGAAAGTTTCTGGATGTGTCAGTTTTTTTACGCCTTAACAGGGCGAGTGACAGGATGCTCTCGCCGAAGTTGGCGATCTCCTGTTCGATCTCCATTACTTATTTTGCAAACAAGGAAGTGTCTGCATGTCGAAAGTCAAAGCAAATGCTATTGTTTCGGCCGATTCGGTGCTGCAACCCCATGGCCCGAGTTCCGCCTATGGGCTGATCAATAGTTTCGGCCACCAGTACGATCGCGGTGGCGCGAACGTCAATGGCAAGCCTTCGTTCACGGTCGACCAGGCCGCCACCCAGCTGCTGCGCGATGGCGCGGCCTGGAAGGACCTGAACAAGGACGGCACCATCAGCCTCACCTACACCTTCCTGACCCGAGCCCCCTCGGACTTCTACAGCCGCGAACTGGGCACCTTCAGCCAGTTCAGCGCCCAGCAGAAGGCCCAGGCGCAGCTCGCCATGCAATCGTGGGCCGATGTGGCCAAGGTGACCTTCACCCAAGCGGCGTCCGGTGGCGACGGTCACATGACCTTCGGCAACTACAGCGCCAACGATGGTGGGGCGGCATTCGCCTACCTGCCGTTCGACGGCGCGGGTTCGCACAAGGGCGAGTCCTGGTACCTGATCAACAGCGGCTACCAGGTCAACGTCACCCCGGGCACCGGCAACTACGGGCGCCAGACCCTGACCCACGAGATCGGTCACGTGCTCGGCGTGTCCCACCCCGGCGACTACAACGCGGGCCAAGGCAACCCGAGCTACCGTGATGCTTCGTATGCCCAGGACACCCGCGGCTACAGCGTCATGAGCTACTGGAGCGAAAGCAACACCGCGCAGAACTTCGTCAAGGGTGGCGGGCAGTACTACGCCTCGGCGCCTTTGATGGACGACATCGCGGCCATCCAGAAGCTCTACGGCGCCAACTACGCCACGCGCTCCGGCGACACCGTGTACGGCTTCAACTCCACCGCCGACCGCGACTTCTACTCGGCCACCTCGTCCGCTTCGAAAGTGGTGTTCTCGGTGTGGGATGGCGGCGGCAACGATACCCTGGACTTCTCCGGGTTCACCCAGAACCAGAAGATCAACCTCAACCAGGCGTCGTTCTCCGACGTCGGCGGCATGGTGGGCAACGTCTCCATCGCCAAAGGCGTCACCGTCGAGAACGCTTTTGGTGGGTCAGGGAACGACCTGCTGATCGGCAACGAGGTGGCCAACCTGCTCAAGGGCGGTGCCGGCAACGACATCATCTACGGTGGCGGCGGCGCCGATACCCTGTGGAGCGGCAGCGGCGCGGACACCTTCGTGTTCGCCGCCGTCAGCGACTCCACGGCCAAGGCGCCGGACCGGATCATGGATTTTGTCAGCGGCCAGGACAAGATCGACCTGTCGGCCATTGCCGCGTTCGCCCAGGACAAGTTGCCGTTGCAGTTCGTCGACGCCTTTACCGGCCGTGCCGGCGAGGCGATCCTGAGCTATGACCAGGCCACCAACTTGGGCAGCCTGGCCATCGACTTCACCGGCAGCAGCCTGGCTGACTTCCTGGTGAGCACCGTGGGCCAGGCCGTCGCCACGGATATCGTGGTCTGACGGGGCGGGGGCGGCCGCTGGGCCGCCCCTTGCCACGGGAAGGTGGATGGATGCGAGCAATCAAACGAACGATCGCGCTGGGCGCGATTGCCCTGATGTCGATGACCGAGGTAGGTATGGCGAGCAGCCTGTTACTCCCCAACGCCGCGCAACTGGCCGGCGACTGGCGGCTTTACCCGCAGCAGCAGGTGGCCGACGGCTGCGCCCTGCGCCTGGCCGCCAGCGAAGGTGCGCTCGAGGGCGACCTGGCCTGCGCCGAGCGCCTGCTGGGCCTGCGCCCCGGGTCCTGGCTGGTGACCCCCGATACCCTGGCCCTGGTCGCTGGCGACGGCGCCTCGGTGGTGCACTTCAGCCGCGAGGGCGCCCAGCGTTATGCCTGGACCTCGCCCGAGGGTCGGCAACTTGTATTGGAACGCCAAGGCCAATAAGCCAACCGCCAAGTTATAACGGCAACCAAGGTAGAACATGAAACAACCGAGCCAGATGCCCGGGGCGCCCTTGTGGGCGGCACTCGGCGAATTCAAATCAACGTTGATCAGCGTGGGTTGTTTTACTGCGTTGATCAACGTGCTGATGTTGGTCCCGTCTATTTATATGCTGCAAGTGTACGACCGTGTACTGAGTTCGCAGAATGAAACCACCTTGTGGATGCTTACCCTGATGGTGGTGGGGTTCTTCGTTTATATAGGCGTACTTGAAGCGGTGCGCAGTTTTATCGTGATTCGCGTCGGCAGCCAGTTGGAAAAAAGTTTCAACCTCAAGGTTTATCAGGCCGCGTTCGAACGCAACTTGCGCCAAGGCGATGGTGCTGCCGGGCAAGCGTTGAACGACCTGACCCAGGTGCGTCAGTTCGTCACCGGGCCTGCGCTGTTCGCCTTCTTCGATGCGCCATGGTTCCCGGTATACCTGGCGGTGATCTTCCTGTTCAACGTCTGGCTCGGCGTGCTGGCCAGCGCCGGTGCCTTGTTGCTGGTGCTGCTGGCGCTGCTCAACGAACGCCTGACCCACACGCCGATGGCCGAGGCCGGCGCCTTGCAGCAGCGATCCAGCGCCCTGGCCGGCAGCCAGCTGCTCAATGCCGAGAGCATCCAGGCCATGGGCATGCTCGGCGCCCTGCGCCAGCGCTGGTTCGTCGTGCATGGGCGCTTCCTCGACCTGCAGAACCAGGCCAGCGACACCTCGGCAGTGATCACCGCCACCAGCAAGGCCCTGCGCCTGTGCCTGCAGTCGCTGGTGTTGGGCTTGGGGGCATTGCTGGTGATTGAGGGGCAGATGACCCCGGGCATGATGATCGCTGGCTCCATTCTCATGGGCCGGGTACTCAGCCCGATCGACCAATTGATTGCAGTGTGGAAGCAATGGAGTGGCGCGCACCTGGCCTACAAGCGCCTCGACGGGCTGCTGCGCGACCACCCCGAACCGCCAGCACCGATGCCGTTGCCTGCGCCCACTGGGCAACTGGCGGTGGAGCAGGTCAGCGCCGGCCCACCCGGGCGCCGGGTGGCGACCGTGCAGCAGGTGAGTTTCGCCCTGGCATCCGGCGAGGTGCTGGGTGTGCTCGGGGCTTCCGGCTCCGGTAAGTCGACCCTGGCGCGGTTGCTGGTGGGCGTATGGCCGCCGCTGGCCGGCCACGTACGCCTCGACGGCGCCGAGTTGCGCCAGTGGGACCGCGACGCCCTGGGCCCTTACATCGGCTACCTGCCGCAGACCATCGAACTGCTGCGCGGCAGCATCGCCGAGAACATCGCCCGCTTCGGCGAGCTGGACGGCCACAAAATAGTCGAGGCTGCGCGTTTGGCCGGTGTGCACGAGCTGATCCTGCGCCTGCCGCAGGGCTATGACACGCGCCTGGGCGAGGAGGGCAGCGACCTGTCCGGTGGACAGAAACAGCGTATCGCCCTGGCCCGGGCGCTGTATGGCAACCCGTGCCTGATCGTGCTCGACGAGCCCAACGCCAATCTCGATTCGCCCGGCGAGGCAGCGCTGGCCGCCGCCATCGCCCAGCTCAAGGCGCTGGGGCGCACCGTGGTGCTGGTGACCCACCGTTCTGCAGCCCTGGCCCAGGCGGACAAGCTGCTGGTGATGAACGAAGGGCGCATGCAGGCCTTTGGCCCGGCCCGGGAGATTCTCCAGGCCCTCGGCCAGGCCTCGGTGCGGCCCTTGCAAGCCGGAGGTGGCGCATGAGCCGGACGCTGCGCAGTGCGGGTTTCCATGTGCGCCTGGGTTGGCTGCTGACCTTGCTCGGTTTTGGCAGTTTCATGGCCTGGGCCAGCCTGGCGCCGCTGGACCAGGGCGTGGCGGTGCAGGGCACGGTGGTGGTGTCTGGCAAGCGCAAGGTGGTGCAGTCGATGTCCGCTGGTGTGGTAAGCCGTATTCTGGTTCGCGAAGGCCAGGTGGTGCGCCAGGGCGAGCCGCTGCTGCGTCTTGACCGCACCCAGGTGCAGGCGGATGTCGACGCGTTGCAGGCCCAGTACCGCATGGCCCAGGCCAACCTGGCGCGCTGGCGTAGCGAGCGTGACAACCTGGGCCAGGTGCAGTTTCCCGGCGAGTTGCTGGACGATGCCGACCCGCAGTCGCAGTTGGTTCTGGACGGCCAGCGCCAGCTGTTCGACAGCCGCCGCCAGGCCTTGGCGCGTGAGCAGGGCGCGCAGGCCGCGAACATCGAAGGCTCCCAGGCGCAGCTGGCGGGCATGCGTCGTGCTCGTGGCGACTTGCAGGCCCAGGCCGATTCGTTGCGCGAGCAGCTGGACAACCTGCGCCCGCTGGTCGGCGATGGCTATATTCCGCGCAACCGCATGCTCGAGTACCAGCGCCAGCTGTCCCAGGTGCAACGCGACCTGGCGCAGAACGCCGGCGATGCTGCTCGGCTGGAGCAGGGCATCGTCGAGGCGCGGCTGAACGTGCAGCAGCGCCGCGAGGAGTACCAGAAGGAGGTACGCAGCCAGCTGGCCGATGCCCAGGTCAAGGCCGCGACCCTCGAGCAGCAATTGCACTCGGCGCGCTTCGAGCTGGGCCACAGCCAGGTCCTCGCGCCGGCGGAGGGCATCGTGGTGAACCTGGGTGTGCACACCGAAGGCGCGGTGGTGCGTGCCGGCGACCACTTGCTGGAGATCGTGCCCCAGGGCGCCGCTTTGGAAGTGGAAGGGCGCCTGCCGGTGAACCTGGTGGACAAGGTGGCGCCGCAGTTGCCGGTGGACATCCTGTTCACCGCCTTCAACCAGAACCGCACGCCACGGGTCACCGGCGAAGTGGCCCTGGTCTCGGCCGACCAGTTGCTCGACGAGCGCACCGGCCAGCCTTACTACGTGCTGCGCAGCACGGTGAGCGAAGAAGCCCTGGCGCGCTTGCAAGGCCTGGCGATTCGCCCGGGCATGCCCGCCGAGCTGTTCGTCCGCACCGGCGAGCGTTCGCTGCTCAACTACCTGTTCAAGCCCCTGCTCGACCGCGCAGGCACTGCCTTGACCGAACAATAAGGACTGCCTGCGATGAAGTTTGCTTTGATCGGGCTGCTGGCGGCCTGCGCCCTTGCGCCTGGCATGGCCGTGGCGGCCATGGGGCCGTTCCAGGTCTATGAACAGGCGCTGCGCCGCGACCCGGCCTACCTCGGCGCCTTCAAGGCCCGCGAGGCTGGCCAGGAGTACCGCGCCATAGGCCGCGCCGGGCTACTGCCCAACCTGTCCTACCACTACAACAAGGGCCGCAACCATTCCGAGGCCACCTACCTGGGTGGTTCGCGGCGCGAGAGCGATGACCGTCGCTACGACAGCTATGGCTCGTCGTTCATGCTCCAGCAACCGCTGTTCGACTACGAGGCCTATGCGGCGTACCGCAAGGGCGTGGCCCAGGCGCTGTTCGCCGACGAGAGCTTTCGCGAACAAAGCCAGCAACTGCTGGTGCGGGTGTTGGCCAGCTATACCCAGGCGCTGTTTGCCCAAGACCAGATCGCCATCAGCGTGGCCAGCAAGCAGGCCTACCGCCAGCAATTCGAGCAGAACGCGCGCCTGTTCCAGGCTGGCGAGGGCACGCGTACGGACATCCTTGAAGCCCAGGCGCGTTTCGAGTTGGCGGATGCCGAGGAGATCCAGGCACGCAACGACCAGGATGCTGCCCTGCGCGAGCTGGGGGCGTTGATCGGCGAGCCGGCGATGCCGGCGCAGGCGTTGGCGCCCTTGCGCACCGGTTTTGTCCTGCCGGTGGTGGCGCCCAGTGGCTATGAGGCCTGGCAGTCGCTGGCGCTGGCCAGCAACCCGCAGCTTGGGGCCCAGCGCCACGCCCTGGAGGTGGCGCGCTTCGAGGTGGAGCGCAACCGCGCCGGGCACTTGCCCAAGGTGACGGCCTACGCCACGTCACGGCGCCAGCAGTCGGACTCGGGCAACACCTACAACCAGCGCTACGACACCAACACGGTGGGTATCGAAGTCAGCCTGCCGCTGTTTGCCGGTGGCGGCGTGAGCGCCTCGACGCGCCAGGCCAGTCGTCACCTGGAGCAGGCCGAGTACGAGTTGGACGGCACCACCCGCAGCACCTTGATCGAGCTGCGCAAGCAGTACAACGCCTGCCAGACCGGCGCCAGTCGCCTACGTGCCTATGAGCGGGCGTTGCACGCCGCCGAGGCGCTGGTGGTGTCCACTCGCAAGAGTGTGCTGGGGGGCGAGCGGGTCAACCTCGATGTCCTCAATGCCGAGCAACAGCTGGCCACCACCCGCCGCGACCTGGCGCAGGCCCGTTACGACTACCTGCTGGCCTGGATCAAGCTGCACCAGCAGGCCGGGACGCTGGGCGAGGAGCAACTGGCGCGGGTGGACGAGGCTTTCGTTTCCCAAGGGCGATAGCCTCTGTCCCTTATCTGAGGTCAGGCGGCGAAGCCACCGTCCGCGGTCAGGCTGGCGCCGGTGATGTAGCCGGCCTCAGGCCCTGCCAGGTAGGCGACGAAGCTGGCGATTTCGTCGGCGTGGCCGTAGCGCCCGATGGCCATCAGCGGGATCAGGCTGTCGGCGAAGTCCCCACTGGCCGGGTTCATGTCGGTGTCCACCGGGCCGGGTTGTACGTTGTTCACGGTAATGCCCTGGGGGCCGAGGTCGCGGGCCATGCCACGGGTGAGGCCGACCAGCGCCGACTTGCTCATGGCGTAGGGCGCGCCGCCTGCGAAGGGCATGCGTTCGGCGTTGGTGCTGCCGATGTTGATGATGCGGCCACCTTGGCCCATGTGCCGGGCCGCCGCTTGGCTGGCGACGAATACGCTGCGTACGTTGACGGCCAGCAGGCGGTCGAAGTCGCCCAGGTCGAACTCGGCCACCGGGGCCACGGCCAGCACGCCGGCATTGTTGACCAGGATGTCGAGGCGACCGAACGCCTTCACGGTGTCTTCCACCACCTGTTGCACGGCGCTGGCGTCGGCGCTGTCGGCCTTCAGGGCCAGGGCGTGGCCACCGGCGGCGTTGATTTCCTCGGCCAGGGCCTGGGCGGCGCTGGCGGAGCTGACGTAGGTAAAGGCGACCTGTGCGCCCTCGCGGGCCAGACGCCGGACGATGGCGGCGCCGATACCGCGTGAACCACCCTGGACCAGGGCGACTTTGCCTGCGAGGCTCGATTGCTGGGACATGTTGCTCTCCTGAAAAGAAGCAAGGCGAAGTGCCTTGGATGGCTGTCAGTATCGGCCCGGGATTACTCGCTGATAAGATGGCAATCGCTATCATCAGAGTGAACTTTTAGTTGGTAATCGCTTATGGAATCGTTTAGCAGCCTTGAGTGCTTCATCCGCAGTGCCGAGGTCGGCAGCTTCGCCGAAGCCGCACGGCGCCTGTCATTGACCCCGGCGGCAGTGGGCAAGAACGTCGCCCAGCTTGAAGCGCGGCTGGGCGTGCGCCTGTTCCAGCGCAGCACCCGCAAGCTCACCCTTACCGAGGCCGGGCAGCGTTTCCTGGGTGAGGTCAGCGACAGCTTTCGCACCATCCAGCACGCCGTGGCCAACCTGGCCAGCAGCGAGGGCCAGCCGGCCGGGTTGCTGCGGGTCAGCGTGGGCACGGTATTCGGGCGGTTGTACGTGGTGCCGCTGTTGGGCGAGTTCCTGCGGCGCTACCCGGCGATCGTCCCGGACTGGCATTTCGATAATCGCCAGGTCGACCTGATCGGGCAGGGCTTCGATGCTGCCATTGGCGGCGGCTTCGACCTGCCGCTGGGGGTGGTGGCCCGCCGCTTGGGCCCGGCGCACCGGGTGCTGGTGGCCGCCCCCGAATACTTGGCCAGGCATGCGCCGATCGAGGGGCCGGGCGACCTGGTGCGCCATGACGGCATCTTGATTCGTTCGCCACAGACCGGCCGCGTGCGCTCCTGGCCGTTGACCAGCCGTTGGCATGAGCAGCAGCCTTTGCCCTTGCGCCAGGGCATGACCATGAGCGACTCCGATGCCGCCTGCGCGGTGGCGGCCCAGGGCTTGGGCATTGCCCTGGTCAGCCTGCCGTTCGCCTTGCCTTACTACACCAGCGGGCAGCTAAAGCGGGTGCTGCCGGACTGGTACGTGGACGATGGCAGCGTCAGCCTTTATTACGCCGAGCACAAGTTACTGCCGGGCAAGACCCGGGCGTTCGTCGATTTCCTCGTGGAGCAGTTCGCCGAGCAGGGGCTGGAGCGGCGTTTCAATGCGTTGGAGGCGTTGTGGGGGAGGGTTCAGACTGCATCGACAATGACATGAACCTGCACGGCGCCCGCCACTGCAAGGCTCACTTCGTCATCCACCCGTTTGCCGAGCAGTTGCTGGCCCAGCGGCGAGCGCGGGGTGATCACCGTCACCAGCGCATCGCCCTCGCCGATCTTCAGGCCCGCCGCCTCAGGGCCGAGGAACAGCAGGCGCTGCTCCCCATCCTCGTCTTCCAGTGTCACCAGGTTGGTCAGCTGGATTCCCCGCGCCGGGTCGTAGTCGCGCAGCACCAGCTGCTGGTAGGTCAGCAGCGCCTGGCGGATCTCGGCGGTACGCCGCGCCTGGCCGGTGGCCAGATAAGACGCCTCCAGGCCCAGGGTGTCGTACTTGTTCTCGGCGATGTTCTCTTCGGCGGTAGCGGTTTCGTAGGCGGTCTGGGCGGCGCGGCGCAGCACCTCGACGTCCTGCTCGAGGGTAGCGTTGATACGTGCCAGGAGGGTGGGCTTGTCCATGGTCAGTAACAGAATTCCAGCACGTTGGCCTGGCTCTTGTCGGTGGGTGCGGTGCGGTTCTGTTGCAGCCAGAACTGGCACTTGGGGTTGTTCAGGTTGCGCATGTTGCCCTGGGCGGCGTCGGCGGCTTGCTGGGCCTCTTGCTTGTGCAGGATGTCCTTGTAACGCTCGAACATCTCGGCCTGGGCATCCGCCGGTTGCGTGGCGGGTGGTGGTGTAGGCGCAGGGGCCACGACAGCCGGGGCGACCGCCTGGGCCAGCGGCTCCACCTGCTGGGGCCAGGCCCGCCAGGCCAGCCACAGGCTCAAGGCGATGGCTACGGCGCCGAGCCACAGGCCGAAGGCCACGCACAGGATCAACTGCACAGGCTTGAGGGTGATTTTCAGTTCGCGGTGGCGGGGCATGGCGGCCTCCTGGCAGGGCGGGTCGAGGGTGGCATTGTCGCATGGCCCTACAGGTTTTTTCAGTGACGGTGCTTTTGCCTGCGAGAATTAATCCGCACAATCCGCTGTTTTTTCCGTGTCGAGAGGAAGAACGGGATGAAGACCCGCTGGGACATCTTCTGCACGGTCGTCGATAACTATGGCGACATTGGCGTGACCTGGCGTCTGGCCCGGCAATTGGCGGCCGAGCATGACCTGGCCGTGCGCCTGTGGGTCGACGACCTGGGCGCGTTCGCGCGGCTGTGCCCCGAGGCCGACCCGTTGGCCGGGCAGCAGTGGCAGGAGGGCGTGCTCGTGTGCCACTGGTCGCCCGACTGGCCGCCCACCGACACCGCCGACGTGGTGATCGGTGCCTTTGCCTGCGCATTGCCGGATGCCTATGTCGAGGCGCTGGCCCAGCGGGCCACCCCGGCCTTGTGGCTGAACCTCGAGTACCTGAGCGCCGAGGATTGGGTCGAAGGCTGCCACGGCCTGGCGTCGCCCCAGCCCAATGGCCTGCGCAAGCGGTTCTTCTTCCCAGGCTTTACCGACAAGACCGGCGGGCTGCTGCGCGAGGCCAGCCTGGTCCCCCGGCGCGATGCCTTCGAGGCCGACCCGGCGGCGCAGGCGGCGTTTCTCGCCAGGCTCGGGGTGCACCCGCAACCCGGAACGCGCCTGATCTCGTTGTTCGCCTACGAGAATCGGCAATTGGGCGCGTGGCTGGATGCCCTTGCCGATGACGCGCAGCCCACTCACCTGTTGGTGCCCGAAGGGCGCGTACTGGCTGACCTGCGTCACTGGTTCGTCGAACCGCAGCTGGGCGTGGGCGATGTGCGGGACAAGGGCCGGTTACGCGTGCAGGTCCTGCCGTTCGTCAGCCAGGACGACTACGACCGCCTGCTGTGGTGCTGCGACTTCAACGCCGTGCGCGGCGAGGACTCGTTCGTGCGCGCACAGTGGGCCGGTCGGCCGCTGCTGTGGCATATCTATGTCCAGGAAGAGAACGCGCACTGGGAAAAGCTCGAAGCTTTCCTCGCGCATTATCGCCAAGGGCTGTCGGAAGAAGCGGGGGATGCGCTGGTCGAGTTATGGCGCGCCTGGAACATGGACCGCGACATGGGCGCAGCCTGGCGCCAGGTGCTGCTGCACTGGCAGGCACTCCAGGCGCACGCCCGGCACTGGTGCACTGCGCAGGCCGTTAGGCCGGACCTTGCCACAGCGCTGGTGCAGTTTTACCGAAATTGGATATGATATGCGGCCTCGATTTTTATAAATCCATCCAGATTCGGATATACGCAATGAAAACTGGTAAAGAAATCAAACCCGGTACCGTTCTGCGCATCGACAACGATCCGTGGCTGGTTCAGAAAGCTGAGTTCACCAAGTCGGGCCGTAACAGCGCGATCATGAAGACCAAGCTGAAGAACCTGCTGACCGGCTACAAGACCGAAACCGTCTACGGTGCGGACGACAAGCTGGACGACGTGATCCTGGATCGCAAAGAAGCGACCCTGTCGTTCATCAACGGTGACGAGTACACCTTCATGGACACCAGCGACTACACCATGTACGAGCTGAACGCCGAAGACATCGACGCCGTTCTGCCGTACATCGAAGAAGGCATGGAAGACGTCTGCGAAGCCGTGTTCTTCGAAGGCCGCCTGGTATCGGTAGAACTGCCGACCACCATCAGCCGCAAGGTTGTCTACACCGAGAACGCTGCGCGCGGCGACACCTCGGGCAAGGTGATGAAGCCGGCCAAACTGGCCAACGGCACTGAAATCCAGGTTGCCGACTTCATCCAGATCGACGAGTGGATCGACATCGACACCCGCGACAACAGCTTCAAGGGCCGCTCCAAGAAGTAATACTTCTTGCGACCCACTAAAAAACCCGGCATTGGCCGGGTTTTTTAGTGCCTGCAATC
>NZ_JBNNVR010000073.1:0-28685 GCF_050280645.1 Pseudomonas sp. NPDC089554 | reverse complement strand
ACTTGTTGGTGTCGAGGAACTTACCGGTGGCCTGGTCCAGGGTGGCGGCCAGGACCTTGGCGCGCGGGTTGTCGTAGGTGTTGCCCAGGTGTTCCCGCAATCACGTGCAAACTGCACGGGCTCTTGCAGGCAATCATGCAGAACGCCGCGATGGCTTGGCTTTGGTATTTTTCTAAATAGTTGTTTTTATTGATTTTTATTTTTCAGAAAGGCCTGGCACGAACCCTGCTCCACTCCTTGTGAATACCACCTGCCAAGGAGTTCAAGCCATGAGCAACCCCAACAAAGACGTCATCGACGTGCTCAACGACCTGATCGAGTACAGCAAGGACGGCGAAAAAGGTTTCAAAGAGTCGGCCACCGACGTCAAGAACCCAGAGCTGAAAGCGTTCTTCGTGCAGCGTGCCGGCGAATGCGCCAACGCCGCCGCCGAGCTGCAAAGCGAAGTGCGTCGCCTGGGTGGCGACCCGGAAACCTCCACCAGCCTGAGCGGCGACCTGCACCGCGGCTGGGTCAACCTCAAGGCGCTGGTCACCGGCAAGGATGAAAAGGCGGTGCTCAACGAGGTCGAGCGTGGCGAAGACCATGCCCTCAAAGCCTACAAGGATGGCCGCGAGAAGCTGGTGAAACTGGGCCGTACCGCCAGCGACCAGACCTATGCCTTGGTTGAAAAACAGCTGCAAGGTGTGCAGCGCAACCATGACCAAGTCAAGGTACTGCGCGACGCCGCCCGCGCCCGCGCTTAAGGCTTAGGCGTCAGGGCCCTCTACCCGGTTGCGGCCATTGGCCTTGGCCCGGTAGAGGGCTTCGTCGGCTGCGCCCAATACCCGCGCCAGGTCGTGCTGGGTATCTGGGTTGTACAGACCGATCCCGACACTCACCGTCACGGGCTGTTCATCGCTGCCGAACGGCGGCAAGCCTTCGACGCTGGCACGTATGCGCTCTGCCAGCATGATTGCCCCAGCCAGCTCGGTTTCTGGCAATATCACCTGAAACTCCTCGCCCCCATAGCGCGCCACCAGGTCGGCAGGTCGGCGTATGCAGCGCTCGATGGCTCGCGCTACCTCGCGCAAGGCGTGGTCGCCCCCGGCGTGGCCGTGGCGCTGGTTGAATGCCTTGAAGTGATCCACATCCACCATCAGTACTGCCAACGGCTTGCGGTTGCGCTGCGCGCGTGCCCATTCCAGGCGCAGCGTCTGGTCGAGGCGACGGCGGTTGGCCAGGCCTGTGAGGCTATCGGTGGCCGCCAGCGTCGCCATGCCTTGCTCAGCGTCGTTGCGTCGGCGCAGCTCTCGGCCCAATAGCGCAGACAGCCAGAGAATGCCCAGGCATAGCACCCCGGTGGCGACGCCGACCAATATCGTGGTGCGCCGCCACGACTGGAACACTTCCTCGGTGGAGTTCACCACCAGCACGATCAACGGCAGCTCGCCGACCCGGGCGAAGGTGTAGAGACGGGTGCCTTTGTTCCTTTCCGAGTAAGCCGTGAAGCTGCCGCTGCGCTCTTCGAGAATTCGCTTGAAATTGGTACGGTGGCTGAAATTCGTGCCAATGGCCGGGTCGCCTGGGCGGCTCGGTTCGCGGGCCAGCAGTTGGCCGTCGCTGTTGAGCAGGTTGATGCTGCTCTTCTCGCCGATATCCAGGCGTCGGAACAGCTCGCTGAAGTACGACAGGCGCAACGCACCCGCCGCGACCCCGGCAAACTCGCCGTTGGGGCCTTCGATGCGACGGCTGAAACTGATGCACCAGCCCAGGTCACCGAGCCGGGCCTGGAAGGGCTGGCCGACCAGCAACCCCAGGCCCGGGATATTCAGGTGGGCCTTGAAGTCCGGGGTGTCGGCGAAATTGGCCTGGCGCGGGACGATGCTGGTGGAGTCGCCGACCACATTGCCATCGGCGTCGAGCCAGAGCAGGTCGCCACGGCTGCGGTCGTTGAAGGCTTGATTGAACAACAGGCGCTGGCGCAGCTGGCTGGGCACCTCCGGCAGCTCGCTGCGGCCCACCGCCCAGATCAGCCCTTGCAGCGACTGGTCGTAGAGTTCGGCGTTGCGCAGGATATCGCTCTCGATCAGTTGCACGATATTGCCCGAGGCGCGCATGGCCGCCTGCTCGACGCTGTCGCGTTCGCGTGCCAGCAGGAAGGTGACGATGCAGACAATCGCGAGCACGGCGAGGCAGCTGCCCAGATTCAGGATCAGCTCGGGGTGCGATCGGCACGGGATCAGGCGCGGTGGTCGAATGGGTAACGTCATGCTCGCTACTGCATAAGCCCCTCTTTCCGTGAGGGTAGGGCTATTACGCGGCGGCGATATTCTAGGGAAGGGAGAATAGTCGGACAACATCTAATGAAAATGTCCGACGGAATGTGCAGCGTGTGAGCGGCCGGCCTATCAGCTGTCTGCGTGGTCGCCTGCTTCGGCTTTGGAAGCTGTCTGTTGCGCAGTGTTTGCGGTGTCTTGCGGCTTGCCCGCATAGGCTTCGCGCGCCTGTTGATGGGCGGCGGACAGTTCGACGTTACGAGCGACGAAGGCCGCCGACTCTTCGGCCATGGCCAGGGGCGACAACAACAGGGACGACAGGACGAAAACGCTGGCAACACCCATACTGTTGGACATTTCAAACTACCTTCTTGCGATGCAAGTGTTAATTGGGACAGGCGCAATCTAGTCGCGAACGTGCGGCGAAAACAGGCCAAAGTCCGAGAAGAACTCTTACTAAAAAGGTAATTATCCCTCCTGGCAGGTACCGCTTTTCTTCTCCAGGCCGCGTTATTGAGCGCTTGGCAGGTTGATGCCGAAGGTGTTGGCGCCGCCCTCGCTGCGCACGAATACACTGCCGCCGTGCATCAGGGCGATGGCCTTGACGATCGCCAGGCCCAGCCCATGGTTGCCGGCACCGCTGTTGCTGCGTGCGGCGTCGACCCGGTAGAAGCGCTCGAACAGCAACGGCAAATGCTCGTCGGCAATGCTCGGCCCTGGGTTGCTCACGGCGATGCTGACCACCTCGGGGCTGGCGTCGATATGCACCTGAATCACCTGGTCGGGCGCGGTGTGCTGCACGGCGTTGTTCAGCAAGTTGATCAACGCGCGGCGCAGTTGCGCTTTCTCGATGGGCGCCAGGGCATCGCCGCTGACCTGCACGCGTACCCGGGCGTCCTCGAGGATGTAGTCGAGGTAGTCGAGGGTGGTGGCCACTTCCTCGGCCAGCGAAGCCTGGGTCAGCGCGGTGGCCTTGCTGCCCTGGTCGGCGCTGGCCAGGAACAGCATGTCGTTGATGATGCTGCGTAGCCGCTCGAGCTCTTCGAGGTTTGATTGCAGCACCTCGAAGTAGTGCTCGGCGCTGCGTCCGCGGGTCAGGGCCACTTGGGTCTGGCCGATCAGGTTGGTCAGCGGCGAGCGCAGTTCGTGGGCCACGTCGGCGTTGAATGCTTCCAGGCGCGAGTAGGCCTGGTTGACCCGGTCGAGCGTGGCGTTGAAGGCGTTGGCGAACTGCGCCAGCTCCGGTGGCAGGTCGTGGGTGCGCAGGCGCCCGTCCAGGCGCGGCGGGGCCAGCGCCTGGGCTTCGGCAGACAACGCCAGCAGCGGGCGTAAGCCGATGCGCGCCACCCAGTAGCTGAGCAAGGACGCCAGCAGCACGCCGAGCACGGCCAAGCCCACGATGGCCACCAGCAGGCTGTGCTGGGCCTGCCAGAAGGTTTCGGTGTCGATGCCGATCAGAAAGCGCAGCGGCGTGCGTTCACCTTGGCCCGGCAACTCGCTGACCAGCACCTTGTAGGGGTAGGGGCTGCCGGCCAGGCGCAAGTCGCGCATGCCGGTCGGGCCTTCGGCGAAGGCCCGCACCTGCTCGGTGGGCTGGCCATACTCGAACGCCGGGTCGCCGCTGACCACCCAGAAACGAATGCGCCGGTCTTCCTCGGCCAGCAGGTTGAGCTTGTTGTGGATCTTGGCCCAGTGCTCCTGGGTGCCGAAGCGGTTGAGGGTGGATTCCAGCACGCTGAAACGCGCATCCAGCTCGGCCGCTGGCAGCAGGTCGAGGCTGCGGTCGACCTGGCGGTACAGGGCGCTGCCGATCAGCACGAACACCGCCAGCGCCACCAGGGTGAACAGCAGCGAAAGGCGCAGGGCAATGGAATTAGCCCGCACGGTTTTCCAGGACATAGCCCATGCCTCGAATGGTGTGCAGCAGTTTGTTGTCGAACGGCCCGTCGAGCTTGGCGCGCAGACGCTTGATCGCCACTTCCACGACATTCGCGTCACTGTCGAAGTTGATGTCCCAGACCAGCTCGGCGATGGCGGTCTTGGACAGGATCTCGCCTTGGCGCCGCGCCAGCACGCTGAGCAGCGAAAACTCCTTGGCCGTCAGTTCCAGGCGTTGCCCGGCGCGGCTGGCCTTGCGCGCCATCAGGTCGATCCACAGGTCGCCGACCTGCACCTGCAACGGCTCGTGGCTGGCGCTGCGGCGGGTCAGGGCTTGCAGGCGGGCGACCAATTCGAGGAAGGAGAAAGGCTTGCCCAGGTAGTCGTCAGCACCCTCGCGCAGGCCGTGGAATGTGTTCCGCACGGCCGCCGACGCGGCCGCGCGTTTTGCCGGTGAAACCCCGGGCAACGTCTATTCGCGCTACACCAACCCGACCGTGCGCGCCTTCGAGGAGCGCCTGGCGGCGCTGGAAGGCGCCGAGCAGGCAGTGGGCACTTCCACTGGCATGGCCGCGATCCTCTCCACGGTAATGGCGCTGTGCAGTGCCGGCGACCATGTGTTGGTGTCGCAGAGCGTGTTCGGCTCGACCATCAGCCTGTTCGAGAAGTACTTCAAGCGCTTTGGCGTGCAGGTGGACTACGTGCCCCTGGCGGATCTGGGCGGCTGGGAAAAGGCTATCAAGGCCAATACCAAGTTGCTGTTCGTCGAGTCGCCATCCAACCCGCTGGCCGAGCTCGTGGATATCGCGGCCCTGGCCGAGATCGCCCACGCCCGTGGCGCCATGCTGGTGGTGGACAACTGCTTCAGCACCCCGGCCTTGCAACAACCGCTCAAGCTCGGTGCCGACATCGTGGTGCACTCGGCGACCAAGTTCATCGACGGCCAGGGTCGTTGCATGGGTGGCGCGGTGGCGGGGCGTAGCGAGCAGATGAAGGAAGTCGTTGGTTTCCTGCGCACTGCTGGCCCGACCCTCAGCCCATTCAACGCCTGGGTGTTCCTCAAGGGCCTGGAAACCCTCAAGCTGCGCATGCGTGCCCATTGTGAAGGCGCCCAGGCGCTGGCCGAGTGGCTGGAACGCCAGGACGGTGTAGAGAAGGTCCACTTCGCCGGCTTGCCGAGCCATCCGCAGCACGAGCTGGCCAAGCGCCAGATGAGTGGTTTTGGCGCAGTGGTCAGCTTCGAGGTCAAGGGTGGCAAGGACGGCGCCTGGCGCTTTATCGACGCCACGCGGCTGGTGTCGATCACCGCCAACCTTGGCGACAGCAAGACCACCATCACCCATCCTGCTACCACCTCCCATGGCCGTCTTACGCCGCAAGAGCGTGAGGCTGCGGGTATCCGTGACAGCCTGATTCGCGTCGCGGTCGGCCTGGAAGACGTGGCTGACCTGCAAGCCGATTTGGCACGTGGCCTGGCGGCGTTGTGATTGACTGGAAGGGCGGCGAACCCGGTCATAATAGCCGGGTAGCCTTGGTCACCGGTGCTGCGCGTGGCATCGGCCTGGGTATCGCCGCCTGGTTGATCTGCGAAGGTTGGCAAGTGGTGTTGAGCGACCTGGACCGCCCGCGCGGCGCCAAGGTCGCCAAGGCTCTGGGTGGTAATGCCTGCTTCGTCGCCATGGATGTGGCCGACGAGGCGCAGGTCAGTGCCGGGGTGGCCGAGGTGCTCGGGCAGTTCGGTCGCCTGGACGCGCTGGTGTGCAACGCGGCCATCGCCAACCCGCACAACCATACCCTGGAAAGCTTGAGCCTGGCGCAATGGAACCGCGTGCTGGCGGTCAACCTCAGTGGCCCGATGCTGCTGGCCAAGCATTGCGCCCCCTACTTGCGTGCCCATGGTGGTGCCATCGTCAACCTGGCTTCGACCCGGGCTCGGCAATCCGAGCCGGACACCGAGGCCTATGCGGCGAGCAAGGGCGGCCTGGTGGCGCTGACCCATGCCCTGGCGATGAGCCTGGGCCCGGAAATTCGCGTCAATGCGGTAAGCCCTGGCTGGATCGATGCGCGCGACCCCGCGCAGCGCCGTGCCGAGCCTCTGACCGACGCCGATCATGCCCAGCACCCTGCAGGCAGGGTGGGGACAGTGGAAGACATCGCGGCGATGGTGGCGTGGCTGTTGTCGCGCCAGGCGGCATTCGTCACCGGCCAGGAGTTCGTGGTCGATGGCGGGATGACGCGCAAGATGATCTACGCCTGAAACGTCTTCTTCCTCGCATTCCCGTGCCGGTTCGGCAGTTGATCTTTTTTCCCGTTTTTCAAAAAAAATCCAACAGGGCTATTGACTTAGCTTCGGCACCTGCGTAAATTTCGCGGCCTCAGCGAAGCAAACGCAGCAAGCAACATCGCGAGGGTGATTAGCTCAGCCGGGAGAGCATCTGCCTTACAAGCAGAGGGTCGGCGGTTCGATCCCGTCATCACCCACCACTTCCTGAGATGTTCCTGACCCGGGCCAAGTCGAAAGGCGAAGCTCAAATGAGAGGAACCGGACGCAAGTCCAACTGCGCAGCGGTAGTTCAGTCGGTTAGAATACCGGCCTGTCACGCCGGGGGTCGCGGGTTCGAGTCCCGTCCGCTGCGCCACTTTTCTTCCAGATGGGTGTTTTCACCGGTCTGAGGTGAGAAGGTCAAGCCTTCACGCCAGATCCCAGTTTCAAGCAGGCCACGGTCTGTACGATACGCAGCGGTAGTTCAGTCGGTTAGAATACCGGCCTGTCACGCCGGGGGTCGCGGGTTCGAGTCCCGTCCGCTGCGCCATCTTCGCTTCGAGGTCCTTGAACACCTCTTGGCAGCATCGAAGGCGATCATCGAATCGCCTTTTTTGCGACTGTCATCCGGCCTGCGTGCTGGTTGCAGATCCCAGTTTCAAGCAGGCCATGGCCTGTGCGATACGCAGCGGT
Organism: Pseudomonas sp. NPDC089554; assembly: GCF_050280645.1. Taxonomy (NCBI): domain Bacteria; kingdom Pseudomonadati; phylum Pseudomonadota; class Gammaproteobacteria; order Pseudomonadales; family Pseudomonadaceae; genus Pseudomonas; species Pseudomonas sp. NPDC089554. The sequence continues at coordinate 21,593 of NZ_JBNNVR010000073.1, read as the reverse complement.
AGTTCAGTCGGTTAGAATACCGGCCTGTCACGCCGGGGGTCGCGGGTTCGAGTCCCGTCCGCTGCGCCATCTTCGCTTCGAAGTCCTTGAACGCTTCGACGCACGAAAAAAGCGACCTTCGGGTCGCTTTTTTCGTTTTCGGGAAAAGGTTTTTTACCGTTCCCTGACAGACTCTTCACCGATCAGCGGTTTCAGCAGGCCTGCGATGTGATGCACAATAGGCCCCATTCGTTCTTCCCGGAATTGGCAATGTCTAGATCAACCGTCTTCGGTGCGCTCGGGCTGGCCCTTGTGCTGGCGGGTATTTCCGGCTGCTCCTCGAAAAAAGCCGCTGTGTACGAGCACGAGAACTTCGATGACTCGGGCACCTTCTCGCGCGGGTTCCCCATCAGCGAGGCTGGCTCCTGCGAAGCCGCGCGGCGGGCGCTGCTCAGCCAGGGCTACATCATCACCAACAGCGATGCCAACCAGGTGGCGGGCAACAAGAGCTTCCAGCAGAACGCTGAAAGCCATATGCAGATCAGCTTCAATGTGACCTGCGCGCCTGACAGCAGCGATGGCCAGCGTTCGACCATGTTCGCCAACGCCCTGCAGGACCGCTATGCGCTGAAGAAGTCCAATACTTCAGCCAGCCTTGGAGTGGGCGTGCTGGGCTCGGTGTCCATGCCGATCGGCTCCAGTGACGACTCCATGGTCAAGGTGGCGAGCGAAACGGTGACGGCGCCGCAGTTCTACGATCGCTACTTCGCCTTGGTGGAAAGCTACCTGCCCAAGCCGAAACCCAAGGCAGAGCAGAAGGCCGAGCCGCAGGTCGAGGCGCCTAAGGCAGAGCCACCTGCACCGGACCTGGGCCTACCTGAGCAACCACCAGCAGCATTGGCTGCGCCTCCAGCCGTCGAGGAGGCGGTGCCCGTGGTTGCCGAGCAGCCGACGGCTCCCGAGCCTGCTGTCAGCGAAACGCCCGTCGCGGTGCCCGCCAGCGACGTCCAGCCCGCGCCAGTGGTCGATGACCGCCAAGGTTCGCAGCCTATCGTGCCGCCTGTCGAAGCGACGCCGATCCAGGTGCAGCAACAAGCACCGGCCACTGAGCCTGCGCCGGCGGCCCTGTAACACAAGGGTGTCCGGCCTTGCAGCGAATTGTTACAGGGTCATTGGGATAACTTCCCCGGGCGCTGCTACGTTTACCACTCGTAGGGATGTAATGTTTCCTTCATCCGGCCAGCTTAAGTTTGGTGGAAGGTTAATGAATATCGACGAGTGAAGAGGGCGTAGGCCGATGGATGATTACCAGGAAGAATTGCTCGAGTTCCATGCGTACGAGCTGGATACCCCCGAACAGGCCGATGACGCCACCGAGCTTTAACCCAGCTGCCGCTGTTGGCGGCGAAACTCCCCCGGTGTGAGGTGTGTCCAGCGCTTGAATGCGCGCTGGAATGCTTCGGCCGATGCAAACCCCAGCAAATAGGCGATTTCACCGAAGGCCAATTCCGTATCGCGGATATAGGTCTCGGCGAGGTCGCGTCGTGTGTCGTTGAGCAGGTCGCGAAAGCGCGTGCCTTCCTCGGCCAGCTTGCGGCGCAGGGTCCAGGTTGGCAGTTGCAGGTGACGCGCCACTTCCTCCAGTTCGGGCTCGCGCCCGCCATTGAGCAAGGGGCCCAGCAGGTGGGTGATGCGCTCACCCAGGCTGCGCACGCGGGTGCGCTGGACCAGTTCCGCTTCGCATAATTGCAGCAGGTGCTGCCAGGTGCCTGGGCAGTGCTGCGGGTTGATCAGGTCGAGGGTGGCGCGGGTCAGGCGCAGCTGGTTATTGACGGCGCCGAATTGCACCGGGCTGACGCATAAGCGCTGGTATTGGTTGGCGTAGGCGGGGGCTTCGAATTCGATGTCCAGGCGTTCGGCCTGCAATGCCACGCCCGCCAGGCTCGACAGCTGCGCCAGCCAGCCGGCCAGGAGCGAATCGACGACGAAGCGGTTGTAGCTGTTGTAGGGGCTGATCGAGTAGAAGCGCAGCCAGGCGCCCTGGCTGTCTTCAAGGAAGCTCGAATGGCCTCGGTAGTTGGCGGCATACAAGGGCTCGAAGCGCAGCAGCGTACGTGCGGCCTCGCGCAGTGTCGGAGCCTGGGCTGCGGTAACGCCGGCCAGGCCGGCTTGTGGCAGGCGGCTCAGCTCGCCCATGCGCAGGCCCAGTGCGGGGTCGCCACTCAGCTCGATGGCGGCATGGCCCAAGTGCATGTAGCGAGGAATGGAGAGGCGGGCATTGGGTTCGGCCAGTCGCTCGCTGTCCAGGCCATAGCGTTGCAGCAGTGGCGCCGGGTCGTGACCCAGGCGCTGTAACGCATCGCCCAACGGCTGCACGAAACCTACCGAGAGGTCTCCCAGGCGTACCCGTGGCCGCGGCATACCGCGCTACAGCCACAGGTTCAGCAAGCGGGCTCCGGCGCTGGGGTTCCCTGCCAGTTGCTCGCCGGCCTGGCTGATGAAGCCCTGGCCGTCGGCGCCTAGCTCCCAGAATTGGCCACGCAGGAACACGCTGATGGCGGGGGTGCTGGGGTTGGCGTCCAGGGTCAGCTGGCGCCAAGCGTCCTGCTCGCTGACATCGCCCTTGGCCAGTGGCAGTGTGCCGGCTGCCTGCTGGTGGCGATTACCTCGCCATGGGCTGTGCCAGCTGCCCTTGCCACTGAGAAATACCGGGTTGGCGATTAGTTGCGCCGACTGGTCCGCCAGTTGCTGGTAGTTCTGTGGGTACCAACTGTCGCTGCCGACTAGCACGCCAAGGCGCCCGGCCGGTGTCTGAAGAACTTGCAACGGCTGCTGGTCACCCTCGATGTAGCGACGGACTTCGCTGTCAGGGTAGCGCTGGCGCTGAGGCTGGCCCAGCACTGAGCCATCGCTGGCGAACACCAGGCTGCTGTTGAACAGCGGGCCGTTGCCGACATGCAACTGGCCCCGCTCGACATACGGAGCAGGCAGCACGATCGAGCCGGCCACCAAGGTCACGCCGAATTCCCGTGCCAGGCTGCCGAACAACTGCTGGTAATCGTCTGCCATCTGTCGGGCCTTCATGCGCAGGTGCGCGTCCGAGCGCCGGTCGTCGCCGGTGGCGCCCAGCATGGCCAGGCCATAGTGGAGTGGGTTGCTCAGCTCCAGCCATTGCCAGGCTTCGCGGTATTGAGTGACCTGGTACAGCTCGTTCTTTTCGCCCCGTGCCCACAGCAAGGTGCCGATGTGCTCAGGCAGCACCACCACCGTGCGTGGGTTGATCAGGCCTTGCTCGCGCGCCTGCTCGAAGTAGGCGGACAGCTTTCGGTGCAGGCGTTGCAGGTTCTGGTAGTCGCTGGGGTAGAGCACCGGTTCGATGCCCAGCAGGTTGCCGTGTTCGCCTGGCACGCCGTGATTGAGCGCCAGTTCGATGCGCAGGTCGGAAAGGTAGTGGCCTTCCGGGCGCTGTTGGGTCCAGAAGCCGTAGCCACAGACGGCGGCGATCATCACCAGTGCCAGGGCGCTTGCCAGGAGTTTTCGCATGTGGCTTCAGGGTTCGTTGAAAAGTGAAATAGCCGTGCACAACGCCGTGCGCAGGCGCTACCTGCTCACCGGCAGGTGGTTGGGGAAGGGTAAAGGATAAACCCGTTCGATGGTAGAACGAGCGTGCAGGTCAGTCCTGGCGCGAGGTGCTGGGCTCGCAGGTCACAGGAAAATTGACTGAGCGCGCGATAAAGCACTTTTCATGGGCGGTGTGGTGCAGCGCTTCGGCTTTTTCGATATCCGCGTCTGCGGCCAGGGTGACTCTCGGCCTCAGTATGACGCTGCGAAACTCACCAGCGCCGTCCTCATGCTCGACCATCTCGCCATCCGGGAAGTCTTCATAGGCGATGACGGTCACGCCCGCTTCGGCGCACAGGCTCAGGTACCAGAGCTGGTGGCAGGCAGAAAGTGCGGCCAGCAGCAGCTCCTCGGGGTTCCAGCGATTGGTATCGCCTCGAAAATTGGGGTCCGACGAGCCGGCGATCAGGGGCTTGCCTTCGCTATGAATGACGTGTGAGCGACTGTATTCATCGTACGCCGAGGTACCGCTGCCATTATTGCCTTTCCACGAGAGCTGGAGCGTGTAGCGATGCAGGTGTTTGCCCATGGCGAGCTCCGCAGGTAAGAAAGCGCTAAGTTCGTGTCATTTAAGACTTACCCGACAGCCTGGGGGTAAGTATTTTTCGTATGCCAAATGATAGCCATTTATTCTAACTGCGCGGGTTGATTATAGAGGCGAACGGAAAAAGCTCTACTAGTCTCCAACAGGGCCCAACTTCGCGACCGGTAATTTCGGTGCGAGGACCACGTCAAGGTGGAGGAGGGGCCGCCAGTTCTCAGCCAGACCTGGCCACAACACCAAGGGAGCGGGTGTGATGCAACTTTTCCTGTTTTATTCCCCTCCTTGCTATTTTCCTTGGATGGTACGACCGCGGGTCGCGCCGTCTATCGAGTGTGTCGTTCATATTAATACCCCAGAGCCAGCGTAACGGGGAAATATTTTAGTTCTGTTGCAGCCTACAAGGAGGGGGCTGCATCTGGCGTTGCGTGTGTAAATAACTTATGTCCCACAAAGGAGGGAGTTGCAATGTCGAGCAAAGCACAAGGAAAGAAGATCGACTTTGAATTGTCAGCCGATGATTTGAAAGCGATCGCAGCCGGCCAGAGTGTCAAGATTCCCAGTGCCACGTTTTTTGGGAAAACCGCCTTCACCATTGAAAATGCGCCCATACCGAAGAGCATCAACGACAACGTGACGGTGCACATCCAACTGGAAAAAAACGGGAAAAAATAAGAGGCGACGGCCCATGAGCGACATCGCGAAGGACTTCATCAGCCATCTCACCATCGCGGCGCTCAAGGGCATCGATGGCAAAGCGCGCCCGTTCTACGAGCAAGCCCTGCAAGGGGCTTGCTCGTCCGTACCGCCGCCCTACAGCATGCAATGGTTCGGCGAAACCTTCCGCCGCAAGGGGCGAGATGCCTCCTGGTTTGCCGGGTTGCTGGTTTCCGATGCGCACATGGAGGGCTATAGCGCCGGGCGTCTTTGGCAATACGGTGAACGGATAGCCGACCCCGGGTTGTCCGAGGGCATGTTGCGCCATGCACGGGACGAGGCCAAGCACTCGCAATTGTTCGGACGGGTCGTGGTGGACGTGTTTCCCCAACTCAAATCAGCGGCATTGTCCGAGCAGTTGGCTTCTTTCGTGCCGCAGTTTCCGGTGGCTGCTGGCACCTTGACCGATGCACCGACATTCGAAGAGTTGCTCAACTCGCTGATCCTGATAAACCTCTACGAAATAAAAGCCTTGGTACTCGGCCAACTGTTGTTGCCGCTGGCCCTGGCGCATGCACCGGAGGCCAATAAAAGAAGAGTCTCGAAGATGCTCGAAGGCATCTTGCGTGATGAGGTATATCACGTGCGCTACAGCGCCGACTTTATTGAGGCTGCGTGTGCCGCTGGGCATCAGGCGTATGTGTTTTCGGCACTTGAGGAGTTTCAGAAAACCTTGAATGTGGTGACCGAGGCTGAATTAAACGATGCCGTGGAAAGCAATGAAATCTACCTATAGGTGACGTCAATGGCCAGCCGTTTCTACAGTTTCAGCAAAGCGGTCATGCCGCCTGCCGAGGTCAGCAAGATTATCGACGGGCTGGCCGCTTGCAAGTATGTCGGCCGAAGTCCACTGGGGCAGGAGTTCGTGCGTACCTTGGGTTTCTCCATCGTCTTTCAGCGTGAGGCGCTCGACGACGTTGTCGAGCACTTCCCCTTCCTCGATTGTTTTCTCGATACGGTCATGTTCAGCGACAGTAACGCTTTCTATGTGAACCCACTGATCTTGCAAGGCTCGTCGCACGTCAAGGCGCATATCGACTGTCGACTGCTGCCGGGCGATATCCGAATCATTCCCAACCTGGTCAGCGTGTTCTATGCCGAAGTCGACAAAGCCATGCAGGGGGGGCGTTTGATTCTCAACGTGGGTGGCGATGACCAGGTGTCGCTGACGCCAGAGGCCAACAGCCTTGTGCACTTCCTGGGGTCGACCGTGCACTGTGTGAGCCGGGTCCGAAATCCGAGGCGAAGGATCAGCGTGGTGTGCGAGCAATACAACCTGGATGAACAAACCCTGCAAGGCTTTCCCTACTTCAAGGTCATCACCGATATCGACAGCGCCCCCAGGGTGAATGCACTCGCCAGTGCATCATGATCATTAAGTTGTCACTTTCGATCATTGAGCGCTTTCAAACGCCTGTTTAATGTCGGCGGCAGACAACGACGGGGGCACGCCGAGGCTCCCGCACTCCGTGATTACGCCTGACTAGGGAGTTCACCCATGGCTGCCGCCCCATACCCGCACCTGCTGGCCCCGCTCGACCTGGGTTTCACCACGCTGCGCAACCGCACCCTGATGGGCTCGATGCACACCGGCCTCGAGGAGCGCCCCGGCGGCTTCGAGCGCATGGCCGCGTACTTCGCCGAGCGCGCCCGCGGTGGCGTCGGCCTGATGGTCACCGGGGGTATTGCGCCGAACGACGAGGGCGGGGTGTATTCCGGTGCGGCCAAGCTCAGCACTCAAGAAGAGTCCGACAAGCACCGCATCGTCACCGAAGCGGTGCATGCCGCAGGGGGCAAGATCTGCCTGCAGATCCTGCACGCCGGGCGCTATGCCTACAGCCCACGGCAGGTCGCGCCCAGCGCCATCCAGGCGCCGATCAACCCGTTCAAGCCCAAGGAGCTCGACGAGGACGGCATCGAGAAGCAGATCGCCGACTTCGTCAACTGCTCGCAGCTCGCCCAGCGTGCGGGCTACGACGGCGTCGAGATCATGGGTTCGGAAGGCTACTTCATCAACCAGTTCCTCGCCGCCCATACCAACCACCGCACCGACCGCTGGGGCGGCAGCTACGAGAACCGCATGCGCCTGGCGGTGGAGATCGTGCGCCGGGTTCGTGAGGCAGTAGGCCGCGAGTTCATCATCATCTTCCGCCTGTCGATGCTCGACCTGGTGGAAGGCGGCAGCGACTGGCAGGAAATCGTGCAACTGGCCAAGGCCATCGAGCAGGCCGGCGCCACATTGATCAACACCGGCATCGGCTGGCACGAGGCGCGTATCCCGACCATCGCTACCAAGGTGCCGCGTGCGGCGTTCAGCAAGGTCACCGCCAAGCTGCGTGGCGAGGTGAAGATCCCGCTGATCACCACCAACCGCATCAACACCCCTGAAGTGGCCGAGGCGGTGCTGGCCGAAGGCGATGCCGACATGGTGTCGATGGCGCGCCCGTTCCTGGCCGACTCGGACTTCGTCAACAAGGCCGCCGCAGGGCGTGCCGACGAGATCAACACCTGCATCGGCTGCAACCAGGCCTGCCTGGACCACACCTTCGGCGGCAAGCTCACCAGTTGCCTGGTCAACCCGCGTGCTTGCCATGAAACCGAGCTCAACTACCTGCCAGTGAAGGTAGTGAAGCGTATCGCCGTGGTAGGCGCCGGGCCTGCGGGCCTTGCCGCCGCTACCGTGGCCGCCGAACGTGGGCACCAGGTGACGTTGTTCGACGCCGCAGGTGAAATTGGCGGGCAGTTCAACGTGGCCAAGCGGGTGCCGGGCAAGGAAGAGTTCTTCGAGACCCTGCGCTACTTCGGCAACAAGGTGAAAAACACCGGTGTCGAGCTGCGCCTGAATACCCGCGTCGGGGTCGATGAGCTGGCAGCCGGGGGCTTCGACGAGATCATCCTGGCCACCGGCATTAGCCCGCGTACGCCGGCAATTCCTGGTATCGACCACGCCAAGGTCCTCAACTACCTGGACGTACTGCTCCAGCGCAAGCCGGTCGGCCAGCGTGTGGCGGTGATCGGCGCGGGCGGCATTGGCTTCGACGTTTCCGAGTTCCTGGTACACGAAGGCGTGGCCACCAGCCAGGACCGCGATGCGTTCTGGAAGGAGTGGGGTATCGACACCCAGCTGCAGGCCCGTGGCGGTGTGGCGGGGGTGCGTGCCGAACCGCATGCCCCGGCGCGCCAGGTGTACCTGCTGCAACGCAAGAAAACCAAGGTTGGCGACGGCCTGGGCAAGACCACCGGCTGGATCCACCGCACGGGACTGAAGAACAAGCAGGTGCAGATGCTCAACAGCGTCGAGTACCTGGGTGTCGACGACGACGGCCTGCACATTCGCGTCGGCGAAGGCGAGCCTCAGTTGCTGGCCGTGGATAACGTCGTGGTTTGCGCAGGCCAAGACCCGCTGCGTGAATTGCATGAGGGGCTGCAGGCCAAAGGCTTGTCGGTACACCTGATCGGTGGCGCTGACGTGGCCGCCGAGCTGGATGCCAAGCGTGCGATCAACCAGGGTTCGCGCCTGGCTGCCGAGCTGTGATCGGCAGACATACTTAACGCTCGATCGAATGAGGGGCACGGCAATCTCGGCGCTTTTGGCGGAGATTGCCGTGATGCCCCACCCAACCCCACCTGCTGCATTGAATGGCGCTGTGCCCGAGGGCCTGCCGGATGTCATCGGTCTGCCCAGCCTGGCGGCCTCAGCGCGAGCGCTGTTCGAGCAACTGCTGCCAGGCGTTTTGGCCCACGCGCCCTACCTGGTCAGGTGCAGCTCGCCACTGATCGATGGCGTGCACCAGATCGTCGCTGCGCAGCCCATCGACCTGTTGATCGCGCGTGCTGGCAAGGGCCTGGGCCTCAACGATACCGAGCTTGATCCCGCAACCACCGTGCTGTCCGAGCGCGCCGACTCCGTTGCACCTCAAGACCAGTTCAGCGGCGCGACCCTGAGCCAGTTCCGCGCGGCGCTGCAAGCGGTCAACCCTGCTGCGGTTGCAATGCGTTTCGAGGCCGACTGCCTGACCTACTGGGATGTCCCTGCCCTGGAGCAGGCTTTGCCGCGTCGCCAACTGATGGCGTTGCAGGTGCGTGCAAGCCTTTGCGACGACCTTGCCGTGCTGCAAGCAGCGGGGCTGCTGAGGGATGACTCGGTGGCGTTGATCCGCGACATCGTCGCCCACCCGCGGCTGCTCGATCGCGCCACGCCCCGTGGGGTCTATTGCCTGGTGGTACGCGCCCAAGGCGACGGGGCGACGGTGACGTTGCCTGGGATGCTGGCCTTGACCCAACAACCTGCGGGTTATGCACCGGCCCAGGGCCATGTGGTCGATCGCCAGGCGCTGACGGGTGAAACCGTGCTCTATTGCACCGGCTACTTTGGGTTCATCCAGCGTCATGAGCACCTTGAGGATGCCCTTGCTGCCCTGGCCAAGTCGCTCCTGGGCGACGCTCCCTTGCTCCTCGCTACCCTCAGCCGCCTGGCACCCGATGACCAGGCGGCGATCCTGCGCGAGCGGGGCAGGGAGGGGGGCGGGTTCGAAGTGCTGGCCCAGCCTATCGACGACAACCCGTTCGAAGCCTTGGTCGAGCAGCAGGTCGAAGCCTGGCGCAACAGTGCGCTGGCCGACGCTCCAGCGTTGTGGCAACCCCGTATTGGCCTGGACGCTTCACGGGCGAAAGCGCTCCGCGAGCTGCTGGCTTTCGAGACGCAACGCCAGCGGTTGCGTGAGCAGCTATCGCCGGGGCTGCGTGGCCTTTCCCAGGTGCAGCAAGCGCTGCTGGAGGCGGCGACACTGCAGTTGCTGGAGCAGCAAGCCAAGGCAGACGCCTATTGGGAAGGGCTACCGTCCTTCGAGGCATACGCCAGCAAGCGGATTCGCGGTGCGCTGCTGGCGCAGGGCATCGATGTCGCGCCCAACGATATCCAGCTCGACATCACCATCACCGAGTATGGCCCCGAGCCGTTCGAACCGGAACAGGCACCCGCTGTTCAGCCAGGCCGCATACCACTTTCAACTACCCAGGTGCAGTACACCTTGTTCGAATACATCGCCCTGCGCCTGGAGGCCAGGGCCGCTGACTGGACGGTGGAGTTCTCCGGATTGCCCTCTGAGCAGGCCGAGAAGTTGTCGCTCAAACGGCTCGCCGAGCTGGCTGAAACCCTCGACTTGCAGGAGCGCTACCAGCACTTGCTGGCCAGTAGGCTTCAGGCGCCGAGCGACCCCCAGGGCGCCGCACAGTTCGAGCAGGGCAAGGCCGCCGCCCTGGCGGTGTTCGAAACACGCTTGCGTCTCGATGCGCTGCTGGCCAATGCCAATGGCGACCTGGACGATTCGGGCTACCAGGTGGTGCTGGACGTGCTGGACCACCCGAGCTTGGACACGCGGCCCTTGCGCGATGGGCAGCAGTCGCAGGTGCAGGGTTTGTCGCTGATGGGCAATTCGCTGCGCGATGTGTTCATCTTCCATGAGGCGGGCGAGTCGTAGATCCTCTGCTACCTGCCTGGCTACCCGCAGGGCGGGCCGTTCAAACGCTATACATCTCGCAGCGCCCTGCGCACGGCACTGACCCGCGACCTAGCCGGGGTCGAGCGCATGAGCGGCTGGAGCCCACGGGTGCATTACTGGGTATCGCGTTTCGGGCGGCACCAGCTGGCCGCCGTCCAGCCGTTGTTGCGTTCCCTGGCCCAAGGCGGTGCGGGGGCGGCCCTGGAGCTACAGCCATTGTCAGGCACGCTCGGCCAGGCGACGTTCGACTATCGGGTCGCCTACCTGCTCGCCGAAGGTGACAGCCTGGCGCTGTCCGATGCCGAGCTGGCACTGGAGCAAGGGCTGGATGTCGTCGTGCTGGTGTTCCGCTTGTTGAGCACGCTGATTCCGGCGCGGGTGATGACGGCACTCGATTTGGCCGAGCTGGGCTACTACCTGTTCACCGGCTATGCCGCTTTCGCAGCAGGCCAGCGTGAGCGTGCCGGGGAGTACCTGCTGGAGGCCCTTGCCAGTGTCAATGGCCTGGCCAATGCCAAGTTCTTCAAGCTCCGACGACACGTCGGGGGCGCTGTGCCGACGCGGCTTCAGCCCATCGGCGATGCATTCACCCTCGCCACCCTCGTGCCTGTGACGCCCACCGGTTTGCAGCGCATCGACCAGGGCCGGCGTGAAGGGTTGTGGGTTGGCGAGGGCAAACTCTACGCCAAGCTGGGGGACGGCGGCTGCTATCGGGTGTACGAGGTGGCCAACCCCTTGGAACGCACCTCCAGCTTCCACCTTGGCGAGGGGGATACGTCGCTCAGCCTGTCGCTGTTCTCCAACCCCGACCCGCGCATTGTGCGTGACCCGTATACCGGCGACTGGCATGTGCTGCGTCGCTTCGGGCTGCTGGGCGGCATGGACCTGCCGCTCAGGCCTGTTTCGCAGGGTGACTGGGTGAGCCGCGGGGTGCGCAGACAGACTGTCCAGGGGCATACGCTGCATTGGATCGATGACGGGCAACGGGGCGTATCGGTCGAGTTCGACCTACAGCATGGCTGTTGGTACAGCGACGAAACGAGGCTCTACTATCGCTTCGACGACGCCAGTGGGCGGCAGGTCGGCTCAGCGGATGCCGGGCCTGTGACCAACCACCTCGAGCGCCAGGTGGCGCGCGAAGCCCTGGGGTGCGAAGCGCCCAGGCCGGTGCTGCGCCAATGGCAAGCCCAGGGCATTGGCGAAGCGATACCGTTGGACATCCACCAGATCTGGATCGGCGATTTCGACAGCCTCAGCCGGGTGCATGGCGCCACCCTCGTCGCCAATGCGCACATGGCCCAGCTCAGCGGCTACAGCCTGCACGTGCATTTGCTGGGCGAGGTGGATAGCCTCTGGAACCGCTTCAAGTTGCAATGGCACTACCCCGGTATTCACTTTCAGTCGCTTGCGCGCCAGCCATTCTTCAGCGCATTCCTGGGCAGCGAGCCGGGTAAGGTGTTCAGCTTCTTCCGCCAGCCGCAAAGCCGTAACCTCGCCGCCGCCAGCGACGTATTGCGCTACCGGCTGCTGCACGAGCTGGGCGGGGTATACATGGATATCGACGACCGATTGCTGCAGGACCTGCCGCAGATTCATTTGCAGCCTGGCCAATTGGGCGTGGGAGGTTTTGTGGAGAACCAGCGGCTTGGCCTGCGTGGGCCGAACAACAGCCATTTCGCCAGCCTCAAGGGCAACCCTTTACTGGATGCCATGCTCGAAGAGATTCCCCGGCGTTTCAACCGGAGCACCCTTGAGCAACAGGTGCCGCGCCCACTGCACAGAACCCCTCTGCCGGTCGATGGCAGCCGCCTTGCCGAGGACTATTTCCATGCCGACGATCAGCGTTTTACCCTCTACATGCGCGAGATTTCCTCGGTCACCGGTCCAGCCCTGTTCAACAGTATCCGGTACTTGGCCAGTGCCGATGCCGAAACGCTGACCCGTGCGCTGGTCTATGCGGACGATTTGATTCGCAAGGGCGTCAGGGTCGAGATTGAGGTCATGGAGTGGATGCTCAAGGCCAGCCCGGTGCTGTCGCCGTTGGAGGGTTTCATTGAGGTCGGCAACGCACACAGCTGGCAGAGCGGTCGTCGCTGAGCTGGTATGCTGGGTGTTTTCGGGACGCTCTCGATGACCGATGGCTTCGCCTCTCTCGCCATGCCCCCCCTTGCAGCACTTGCACCTGCCGTGGCTGGCAGAGTCGGGTGTTGCCTGCGCGGTGTTGCGCCTGGATTTGGTCGACCCGCTGATCAGCGGCAACAAGAGCTACAAGCTGCGCGAGCACCTGGCCATGGCGCGGCGCAACGACGCGCCGGGGCTTATCAGCCTGGGCGGCAACCACTCCAACCATCTGCATGCCCTGGCGGCGGCGGGCCGACGTTTCGGTTTCGCCACCGTCGGGTTACTGCGTGGCGAACCCCAGGACACGCCGACGGTGCGTGATCTGCAAGCCTTGGGCATGACCCAGCACTGGCTCGGCTACGGCGGCTACCGGGCGCGTCACCAACCTGGTTTCTGGCAGCCCTGGCAGGCGCGCTACCCAGGTTGGCAGTGCATTCCCGAGGGGGGGGGACGCGAGGGTGCCGAGGGGTGTCGGCTGCTGGTCGAGCAGGCCAAGGCGCAGCTTGCGTCGGTCGGTTGGACGGACTATCACGCCTGGTGGCTGGCGGTGGGTACCGGCACCACCTTGGCTGGTTTGGTGCTGGCCGAGCAGGGCAGGCATGACGTGCATGGTGCACTGGCGGTGCCTGCCGACCATGGCGTGGCCCAGGTCATCGAGGCCCTGGCCGGGAGCCAGGGCTATGTGCTGCACGATGCCTGTCGGGGTGGCTTCGCGCGTCTTGACGATGCGCTGCAAGCGTTCATCGCCGACAGCGAAGAGCAGGCTGGCGTGCCCCTCGAAGCGCTGTACACGGGCAAGGCGCTGATGGCCTTGCGCGAGCAGGTTCAGGCCGGGCTGTTCGCGCCAGGCACGCGCTTGATCTTCGTTCATACCGGCGGCCTGCAGGGCCGACGCGGCTATTTGTAGGGCAGCATGCGCAGCAGCGTGTTGTCGCGTCGTACAAAGTGGTGATAGAGCCCGGCCAGTGCATGCAGGCCGATCAGCCAGTAGCCCCAGCTGCCGATGCGCTCGTGCCAGCCCTTGATGAACTTGGCCTGGTCCGGGTCCGGGTTGGTCAGCGCGGGCAGTTCCAGGCCATAGAAGGGGATCGGTTTGTCGGCGGCGCTGAGCATCAGCCAGCCGGCCAGGGGCAGGCCGATCATCAGCAGGTACAGCAGCAGGTGCATCAGGTGCGCAAGGCCGGTCTGCCAGGCCGGCGGCTTCGGCACGATCGGCGGGGCACGGCGAGCCAGGCGCATGGCCAAACGCAGCCAGACCAGGAAGAACACACTCAGGCCGAGCATGAAGTGCAGGCTTTTCATCAGGTCGCGCTCGGCACTGTCCCTGGGGAACAGGCCGCGCAACTCGATACAGGCGTAGACGGCGGCCAGTAGCACCAGCATCAGCCAATGCAGGGCGATGGACAGGCGCGCATAGTGCGCGGCGGGGGTGGATGAAACCATGGTCGGGCCTCGTCATCAGGTTGGGCTGGGCGCTCTTCGCAGCGCCTGTAAATGATTTTAGGTTATGGGCCGGGGTGGTTTGTTCCGACCCTATCGCGGGGCACTGCTTAATCAACCTGGCAGGTGTGGCCAGCTGTCGCTCACCAGGAACAGCCGCTGTGCCTCATGCCAGGCGCCATCCTCGTGTTCCAGCCTTACCAGCAACTGCGCCGGGGCATGGGCGTCCAGCTCATGCAGCCAGGTATCGAATGCCTGGCGCGACCAGCAGGTCTCGAGCCGTGCTGGCGCCAACCAGGCTTGGCGTGGCAGCGGTTGCCAGCGCTCTTGCGTATCGAGAGGCCAGTCACGTCGATGCAGCCAGCGTCCGCGCAGGTGTCGTGGGTTGACGCCCAGCGGGGCCTCGGCCTGGCCGGGCCATGGGTAGAACAGGTAGCCGCTGAGCCACACCTGCGCCTCTACCTCGGCGACCCCCAGGCGCGCCAGCACCTCGCGGCACTCCGGGCGTGCCGAAAGCGGCAACTGGTGCCCAGCCAGGTGCGCGAGCTTCTGGCCCAGCCGGTCGTGGCAGCCAGGGCCCAGCCAGTGCAAAGGCTCCAGCCCGTCATCCTGGGTAGGGCCGAGGTAGAGTTTGATCGCCAGTTCCAGGTGGTGCACACCGTCGCGGTCGCGCAGCAGCAGGTCGAGCTCGCCCAGGGTATGACCGCCCACGCGTACCGGCAGGTTGGCCGCCAGCAGTTCGATGCCCGGTGCCTGGCGCAGGGCGAACTGCCACAGCGCCTCGTAGTACAGGCCCAGGCGGCGGCTGGTGAGTTTCGCCAGGCTATCGACCAAGGGCTGCGGGTCGTGGTCGAGCGCATGCAGCCAGTGCACCAGCTGCCGTGGGTCGTCTGCCCAGTCGCTGGCAGCCAAGGGATGGCGCTGCGGGCAGGGCGGTGTCTCGAGCAATGCAGGTGACAGCAGCGCCCAGGCCAGGTCGCGCACGGCGGGGTGGCGCAGTTGGCGGGGCAGCGCGTGCAGGTCGGTGAAAGGTGTCATCCAGCGAGCATAGCCGGTTTGCCGCTGGCGGGGCGTTTCGCCCATAATCCGGGAATCGTTACCCCGGCGCAGAGCCTCGCAGGAGCCCCATGGAGCAATTTCGCAATATCGGTATCATCGGACGCCTCGGCAGTTCCCAGGTGCTCGACACCATTCGCCGACTGAAGAAGTTCCTGCTCGAGCGCCACCTGCACGTGATCCTCGAGGACACCATCGCCGAAGTGCTGCCCGGCCATGGCCTGCAAACCTCGACGCGCAAGCTCTTGGGCGAGGTCTGCGACCTGGTCATCGTGGTCGGCGGCGACGGCAGCCTGCTCGGCGCCGCCCGCGCCCTGGCGCGCCACAATATCCCGGTGCTGGGCATCAACCGCGGCAACCTGGGCTTTCTCACCGACATCCGCCCCGACGAGTTGGAAACCAAGGTCGCCGAGGTGCTCGATGGCCACTACCTGGTCGAGAACCGCTTCCTGTTGCAGGCCGAGGTGCGCCGTCACCACGAGGCCATCGGCCAGGGCGATGCGCTCAACGACGTGGTGCTGCACCCCGGCAAGTCGACGCGGATGATCGAGTTCGAGATCTACATCGACGGCCAGTTCGTCTGTAGCCAGAAGGCCGACGGCCTGATCGTCGCCACGCCCACCGGTTCCACCGCCTACGCCTTGTCGGCGGGCGGGCCGATCATGCACCCCAAGCTCGACGCCATCGTGATCGTGCCGATGTACCCGCACACCCTGTCCGGGCGGCCGATCGTGGTCGACGGCAACAGCGAGCTGAAGATCGTGGTGTCCAAGGACCTGCAGATCTACCCGCAGGTGTCCTGCGACGGCCAGAACCACTTCACCTGCGCGCCCGGCGACACCATCACGGTGAGCAAGAAGCCGCAGAAGCTGCGCCTGATCCACCCGCTGGACCACAACTACTACGAGGTCTGCCGCACCAAGCTGGGTTGGGGCAGTCGCCTGGGGGGCGGGGACGACTGATGCTCGATCCGGCGCGAAGTTTCGACATCATCGGCGACGTGCACGGTTGTGCGCTGACCCTCGAACGCCTGCTCGACACCCTCGGCTACAAGCGAACAGGTGGGGTCTGGCGTCACCCGCGGCGCCAGGCGCTGTTCCTCGGCGATATCGTCGACCGTGGCCCGCGCATTCGCGAAGCGCTGCACATCGTCCATGACATGGTCGAGGCCGGCCAGGCCCATTGCATCATGGGCAACCACGAGTACAACGCCCTGGGCTGGATGACCCCGGCGCTGCCCGGCACTGGCAAGGCCCATGTGCGCGAGCACACCCCGCGCCACGCCCGGCTGATCGACGAAACCCTGACCCAGTTCGCCCAGCACCCCGGCGACTGGCACGACTTCGTCGAGTGGTTCTACACCTTGCCGCTGTTCATCGATGCCGGGCGTTTTCGCATGGTGCACGCCTGCTGGGACCCGCAATTGATCGCGCAACTGCGCCGCCAGCACCCCGACGGGCGTATCGATGAGCACTTCGTGCAGGCCTCGGCGGTGTCCGGCAGCTTCGCCTCCACCGTGTGCAACCGCCTGCTGCGCGGCACCGACATGCGCTTGCCCGACGGCCTGACGCTGACCGGCGGCGATGGCCTGACCCGCGCCTTCTTCCGCACCAAGTTCTGGGAGGAAGACCCGCAAACCTACGGCGACATCGTGTTCCAGCCCGATGCCTTGCCCGAGGCGGTGGCGCAAACGCCGCTGGAGCCCGCCCAGAAGAACGCCTTGCTGCGCTATGCCGAGGACGAACCCTTGTTGTTCGTCGGCCATTACTGGCGTAGCGGCCGCCCGGCGCCGATCCGCACCAACTTGGCCTGCCTGGACTACAGCGCGGTGCTGTACGGCAAGTTGGTGGCCTACCGTCTTGATGATGAAACCCGCATCGACCCGCACAAGTTCGTATGGGTCGACGTCGACCGCCCGCAGGCCAACCAATGAATGTGATCGAAGTGATGCGCCTGCCGGTGAGTGTCGACCTTAGTGGTTTCGTTGGCATGTTGCGGCGCCTCGAGGTGCCGCACCGGGTGGTCGAGGAGGGCAGCGAGCAGGTGTTGTGGGCGCCGCCTGGGCTGGCCGACGACCTGCGCGAACTCTACCAGCGCTACCCCGAAGGCAGCCCCGACGTGCAACTCGCCGCCGACCCTGTGGCAGAAGGCGCGCCGCTGGACGAGCCAGCACGCGCGCCTTCGCTGAAAGACCAGGCCCGCGCCTGCAAGGTCACCTCGGCCATGTTGCTGCTGTGCCTCGTGGTCGCCGGCATCACCGGCCTGGGCGACAACCTTTCGACCATCGGCTGGTTCACCTTCCTCGGCTTCCACGTGCAGGGCGACTACCTGTACTTCGTCCCGCTGGCCCAGGCCCTTGACGAAGGCCAATGGTGGCGGCTGGTCTCGCCGATGCTGCTGCACTTCGGCGTGCTGCACCTGGCGATGAACGGCCTGTGGTACTGGGAGCTGGGCAAGCGCATCGAGCTACGCCAAGGCTCGTGGGTGCTGCTGGGCCTGACCCTGCTATTCAGCCTGGTATCGAATTTTGCCCAGCATTACTTCAGCGGCCCGAGCCTGTTCGGCGGGCTGTCCGGGGTGCTGTATGGCTTGCTGGGGTATGTGTGGTTGTACCAATGGCTGGCGCCGAACCCGCATTTCAACCTGCCCAAGGGCGTACTGGTGATGATGCTTATCTGGCTGGTGGTGTGCCTGACCGGCGTGATCGGCCAACTGGGCTTCGGCCAGATCGCCAACGCCGCCCACGTCGGCGGGCTGCTCATCGGATGCTTGGCCGGCCTCTTGGGTGGGGCGCGGGCCAAGCGTAAACTGTCGGCCTGAACTAGGAGACGCTATGTCCACTTTCGCGCAAATGATCGAAAACATCACACCGGAAATCTACGAAAGCCTGAAAACGGCCGTGGAAATCGGCAAATGGTCCGATGGCCGCAAGCTCACTGCCGAGCAGAAAGAGCTGTCGTTGCAGGCGGTGATCGCCTGGGAGATCAAGAACCTCCCTGAAGACCAGCGTACCGGCTACATGGGCCCGCAGGAATGCGCCTCGAAGTCGGCGCCTATCCCTAACATCCTGTTCAAGTCGGACTCGCTACATTGATCGAACTCGCTCGTGGCTCCCTGAGCAAAATGGCGGTGCGCCTGGAAGCGCCGGTGGTGCAGTACAGTTTCCGCCTGGGTGAGGCGCAGGTACCGGTCAACCCACTGATCGGCCAATCGCTGCGCCTGGAATACCTCGGCGCCATCCATTGCACCCATTGCGGCAAGCGCACCAAGACCAGCTTCAGCCAAGGCTACTGCTACCCCTGCATGACCAAGCTGGCCCAGTGCGACATCTGCATCATGGCCCCGGAACGCTGCCACTACGACGCCGGCACCTGCCGCGAGCCGTCTTGGGGCGAACAATTCTGCATGACCGACCACGTGGTGTACCTGGCCAACTCGTCGGGCATCAAGGTCGGCATCACCCGCGCCAGCCAGCTGCCCACCCGCTGGCTTGACCAGGGCGCAAGCCAAGCGCTGCCGATCATGCGCGTGGCTACCCGCCAGCAATCCGGGCTGGTCGAAGACCTGCTGCGCAGCCAGGTGCCGGACCGCACCAACTGGCGCACCCTGCTCAAGGGCGACGCCGAAGTGCTCGACCTGGTGGCGGTGCGCGAGCAGATCTTCGATGCCTGCGCCGAGGGCCTGCAAGGCTTGCAGCAGCGTTTCGGTTTGCAGGCCATCCAGCCGCTGCCCGATGCCGAAGTGGTGAGCATGCGCTACCCGGTCGAGGCCTACCCCAAGAAGATCACCAGCTTCAACCTGGACAAGGACCCAGTCGCCGAAGGCACGCTGCTGGGCATCAAGGGCCAGTACCTGATCTTCGACACCGGCGTCATCAACATTCGCAAGTACACGGCTTACCAACTGGCCGTGCTCCAGTAAAAGGATCGCCACATGCGTACCGAACAACCGCAAGTGATCTACCTCAAGGACTATCAGGCGCCCGAGTACCTGATCGACGAGACGCACCTGACCTTCGAACTGTTCGAGGACCACAGCCTGGTCCATGCGCAACTGGTCATGCGCCGCAACCCGGCGCGTGGCGCAGGCTTGCCGCCGTTGGTGCTGGATGGCCAGCAGCTGGAACTGCTGAGCGTGCAGGTCGACGACCAAGCGCTGACCGCCAGCGACTACCAGCTCGATGACAACAGCCTGACCCTGCACCCTGCGGCCGAGCGCTTCACCCTCGACACCACGGTGAAGATCCACCCGGAAAGCAACACCGCGCTGGAAGGCCTGTACAAGTCCGGCAAGATGTTCTGCACCCAGTGCGAGGCCGAAGGTTTCCGCAAGATCACCTACTACCTCGACCGCCCGGACGTGATGAGCACCTTCACCACCACGGTAATCGCCGAGCAACACCGCTACCCGGTGCTGTTGAGCAACGGCAACCCCATCGGCAGCGGCCCGGCTGAGGACGGCCGCCATTGGGCGACCTGGGAAGACCCGTTCATGAAGCCGGCCTACCTGTTCGCCCTGGTCGCGGGTGACCTGTGGTGCGTGGAAGACAGCTTCACCCGCCAGTCCGGCCGCGATGTGACCCTGCGCATCTACGTCGAGCCCGAGAACATCGACAAGTGCGACCACGCCATGGTCAGCCTGAAGAAGTCCATGCGCTGGGACGAAGAGGTCTATGGCCGTGAATACGACCTGGACATCTTCATGATCGTCGCGGTCAACGACTTCAACATGGGCGCCATGGAAAACAAGGGCCTGAACATCTTCAACTCCAGCTGCGTGCTGGCCCGTGCCGAAACCGCCACCGATGCCGCTCACCAGCGGGTCGAAGGCGTGGTGGCCCACGAGTACTTCCACAACTGGTCGGGCAACCGCGTGACTTGCCGCGACTGGTTCCAGCTGTCGCTCAAGGAAGGCTTCACGGTGTTCCGCGACGCCGAGTTCAGTGCCGACATGAACTCGCGCACGGTCAAGCGTATCGAGGACGTCGCCTACCTGCGCACCCACCAGTTCGCCGAAGACGCCGGCCCCATGTCCCACCCGGTGCGCCCGGACAGCTTCATCGAGATCTCCAATTTCTACACCCTGACCGTGTACGAGAAGGGCTCGGAAGTGGTGCGCATGGTTCGTACCCTGCTGGGCGCCGAGGGTTTCCGCAAGGGCAGCGACCTGTACTTCGAGCGCCACGACGGCCAGGCGGTGACCACCGACGACTTCATCAAGGCCATGGAAGACGCCAATGGCGCCGACCTGACCCAGTTCAAGCGCTGGTACAGCCAGGCCGGCACCCCGCGCCTGGAAGTCAGCGAGACTTATGACGCCGCTGCGCAAACCTACCGACTGACCTTCCGCCAAAGCTGCCCGGCGACCCCGGACAAGGCTGAAAAACTGCCGTTCGTGATCCCGGTGGAACTGGGCCTGCTGGACGCCGAGGGCAACGACCTGCCGCTGCGCCTGGCCGGGGAAACCCAAGCTGTGGGCAGCACCCGCGTGCTGGCGGTGACCGAGGCCGAGCAGACCTTCACCTTCGAGGGCATTGCCGCCAAGCCGCTGCCGTCGTTGCTGCGCGGCTTCAGCGCACCGGTCAAGCTGGGCTTCCCCTACGACCGCGACCAGCTGATGTTCCTGATGCAGCACGACAGCGACGGCTTCAACCGCTGGGAGGCGGGGCAGCAGTTGTCGGTGCAGGTGTTGCAGGAGTTGATTGGCCAGCACCAGCGTGGCGAAGCGCTGACGCTCGACCAGCGTCTGATTACCGCCTTGGGCACTGTACTGGGCAACCCATCGCTGGACCCGGCCATGGTTGCCGAGATGCTCTCGCTGCCCGGCGAGGCGTACCTCACCGAGATCAGCCAGGTGGCCGATGTCGATGCCATCCATGCGGCGCGCGAGTTCGCTCGCCGACAGATCGCCGAGCAGTTGTTCGATGCTTTGTGGGCGCGCTACCAGGCCCATCGCGAAGTGTCGCGTGCCACTGCCTATGTGGCCGAGGCCGAGCACTTTGCCCGCCGTGGCTTGCAGAATATCGCGCTGTCGTACCTGATGCTCAGCGGCAAGCCGCAGGTGCTGGAGGCCACGCTGGAGCAGTTCGAGCAGTGCGACAACATGACCGAGCGTCTCACCGCCCTGGCGGTGCTGGTCAACTCGCCGTTCGAGGCCGAGCGGGCCAAGGCCCTGGAAGCCTTCGCCGAGCACTTCAAGGACAACCCGCTGGTCATGGACCAGTGGTTCAGCGTGCAGGCGGCCAGCAGCCTGCCGGGCGGCCTGGCCCGGGTCAAGGCGCTGATGCAGCACCCGGCCTTCACCTTGAAGAACCCGAACAAGGTGCGCGCGCTGGTCGGTGCGTTCGCCGGGCAGAACCTGGTCAACTTCCACGCCGCCGATGGTTCGGGTTATCGCTTCCTGGCGGACCTGGTGATCGAGCTCAACGGGTTCAACCCGCAGATCGCTTCGCGTCAACTGGCACCGCTGACCCGCTGGCGCAAGTACGGCGATGCGCGCCAGGCGCTGATGAAGGGCGAGCTGAGCCAGCCGCGGCGGCCTCGACCCGATCTACTGCGACACCAGCCCCTGTACCTTGCGCCTGGTGCAAGACCTCGCCGAAACCCGCCTCGACCTGT
>NZ_JBNNVR010000072.1:0-28911 GCF_050280645.1 Pseudomonas sp. NPDC089554 | reverse complement strand
CTGCACGCCAAGCCGCCGTTAAAGCCGGCCTACCCCATGCCGTACCGGCCCTGACCCTGAACAAAGTCTGCGGCTCGGGCCTCAAGGCCCTGCACTGAACCCTGTAGGAGCGGGCTTGCCCGCGAAGAGGCCGGTACAGTCACCCCACCTCTCGCTGTCGTATCCCATGCCCCCGATCCCCATCATCGTCCAACGCATCATCGAGCTGCTCAAGCGCTACCCCGGCGTCATCGCCCTCTTCGGTTTCCTCTCCGGTATCGGCAGTTTCATCCTGGTCGACCGCCAGGCCGGCCTGGCCAGCTGGATCGCCATCCTGATGCTGGTGAGCTGGGTATGGCTGATGTTCGAGAACGCCCTCACCGGCCTGTTCACCCGCACCTTCAAGCGCGAGATTCCCCAGCCGCTGCTGCGCTACGCGACGCAGATGATCCACCAGGAAAGCCTGTTCTTCGTCCTGCCGTTCTTCTTCATCACCACCACCTGGAACAGCGGCCAGCTAGTGTTTACCGGCCTGCTCGCGGCCGCCGGGCTGGTCTCCATCGTCGACCCGCTGTACTACAAGTGGCTGGCCCCGCGGCGCTGGCTGTTCCTGGCGATGCACACCCTGACGCTGTTCGCCGCGCTGCTCACGGCGCTGCCGGTCATCCTGCACCTGACCACCGCGCAAAGCTTCAAGCTGGCACTGATCGCAGCCATGGTGCTGTCGTTCCCCAGCCTGGCCAGCAGCTTCCCGGTCAATACCTGGCGGCGGGGCGTGGCCTTGGTGCTGATGACCCTGGCGGTCGGTGGCGGCGGCTGGCTGCTGCGTTCGTGGGTGCCACCGGCGACCCTGTGGATGACCGAAGTGGCGGTGAGCACCGAGGTGATCAACCGCCAGCCCGGCGAATCGCTGGACGAAATCGCCGCCAGCCGCATCCGCAGCAGCGGCCTGTATGCCTACACCGCGATCAACGCCCCGCGTGGCCTGAACGAGCGCATCTACCATGTGTGGCAGCGCGACGGCCAAGAGGTCGACCGCATCGCCCTGGACATCCATGGCGGGCGCAAGGAAGGCTACCGGGCCTGGACCCACAAGCAGAACTTCCCGGCGAACCCGGTGGGCAAGTGGCAGGTGCGGGTGCTGACCGAGGATGGCCAGGTGATCGGCGTACTGCGCTTCGAAGTGGTGGACGACATCCCTGCCGCTTGATCGAAAGGGGCTGCCCTGCAGCCCCGAAGGCCTACAGGCAGCACATTTTCAACAAACTGCTTCACCCCCTCTGCGCTATGATCTGCCTCTATGCCACCCGTCGGATGCATGGAGCCTATGACCGCCCCTAGCGCAACCCTGGACAACCACCAGCAGCCCGCGCGCCTGAGCATCACTGGCGATTGGACCCTGGCCCACTACGCCAGCCTCAAGCGTGAGTGCGAACGCTTGCGCAGCCAATACGGCGCCGATACCCACGTCGACCTCTCCGGGCTCGGCGCCCTCGATACCGCCGGGGCCTCGCTGCTGGCCGAAATGCTCGGTGCCGAGCGCCTGTCACGCTGTACCAGTGACCTGCCCGACGCCAGCCGCGCCCTGCTGCAAAACGTCTACCGCTCGGTGCAGAACTACTGCATCCCGGTGAAGGAGCCCGAGCGCCCGGTGCTCATCCAGCTTCTGAGCCGCATCGGCTGCGCCGTCGACACCCTGTGGCAGGACACCCGGCAGGTGCTGGGCTTCATCGGCCTGATCCTCGAAACCCTGATGCGGCGGCTGTTCCAGCCGCACCGCTGGCGCGTCACACCCGTGGTTGCCCACCTCGAACAAACCGGCCTGGACGCCGCGCCCATCGTGGCGCTGCTGACCTTCCTGGTAGGCGCGGTGGTGGCCTTTCTCGGCGCCACGGTGCTGGCCGCCTTCGGTGCCACGATCTTCACCGTCAACCTGGTGGCGTTCTCGTTCCTGCGCGAATTCGCCGTGCTACTGACCGCCATCCTCATGGCCGGGCGCACCGCCAGTGCCTTCACCGCGCAGATCGGCTCGATGAAGGCCAACGAAGAAATCGACGCCATTCGCACCCTGGGCCTGAACCCCATCGAGCTGCTGGTGGTGCCGCGGGTGCTGGCGCTGCTGATCGCCCTGCCATTGCTGACCTTCGTCGCGATGATCTGCGGCATCGTCGGCGGCGCGGTGGTCTGCGCGCTGGCACTGGACATCTCGCCAGCCATGTTCCTCTCGCTGCTGCAAAGCGATATCGGCGTACAGCACTTCCTGGTCGGCCTGGCCAAGGCTCCGTTCTTCGCCTTCCTGATCGCCACCATCGGCTGCCTCGAAGGCTTCAAGGTCAGCGGCAGCGCCGAATCGGTCGGCGCCCACACCACCTCGGCCGTGGTGCAATCGATCTTCGTGGTCATCGTGCTGGACGCGGCGGCTGCACTGTTCTTCATGGAGATGGGCTGGTGACTGAAGCCGTGATCGAAGCCCGCGGCCTGTGCAACCGCTTCGGCAGCCAGAGCGTGCACGAAAACCTCGACCTGGACCTGTACCGCGGCGAGATCCTCGCCGTGGTGGGCGGCTCGGGCAGCGGCAAGTCGGTGCTGCTGCGCAGCATCATCGGCTTGCGTCGGCCCAACGACGGCCAGGTGAAGGTGTTTGGCCAGGACCTGGCCCGCCTCGACGAGCACCAGCGCTCGCAGGTGGAACGGCGCTTCGGCGTGCTGTTCCAGAAAGGCGCGTTGTTTTCGTCGCTGACCGTCACCGAAAACGTCGCCCTGCCGTTGATCGAGCACGCCGGCCTGTCGCGCGCCGACGCCGAACACCTGGCCGGGGTGAAGCTGGCCCTGGCCGGGTTGCCGATCAGCGCCGCCGACAAATACCCGGCCTCGCTGTCCGGCGGCATGATCAAACGCGCCGCCCTGGCCCGCGCCCTGGCGCTGGACCCAGACATCCTGTTCCTCGACGAGCCCACCGCCGGTCTCGACCCGATCGGTGCGGCTGCGTTCGACCAACTCATCCTCACCCTGCGCGACGCCCTGGGCCTTTCGGTGTTCCTGATCACCCACGACCTGGACACCCTCTACACCATCACCGACCGGGTGGCGGTGCTGTCGCAGAAGAAGGTGCTGGTGGCCGGCCCGCTCAGCGAAGTCGAACGCACCGACGATGCCTGGATTCACGAATACTTTCACGGCCCGCGCGGCCGGGCGGCCGAAGACGCCGCCCTGCGCGCCCGCCAGGAGCGCTGAACGATGGAAACCCGAGCTCATCATGTCCTGATCGGCCTGATCACCGTACTGGTGGTGACCGCCGCCCTGCTGTTCGGCCTGTGGCTGACCAAGTCCAGTGTCGACGATGCCTTCAAGGACTATGAAGTGGTGTTCAACGAGGCCGTTTCGGGCCTGTCCCGCGGCAGCCCGGTGCAGTACAACGGGATCAAGGTGGGCGATGTCAACAGCCTGCGCCTCGACCCCCAGGACCCGCGCCGGGTGCTGGCGCAGGTGCGCCTGAGCGGCGACACGCCGGTCAAGGAAGACACCCAGGCCAAGCTGACGCTGGCCGGGGTCACCGGCAACGCGTTCATCCAGCTCAGCGGCGGCACCCCGCAAAGCCCCGAACTCAAGGGCAAGGATGGCAACCTGCCGATCATCATCGCCTCGCCCTCGCCGATCTCGCGCCTGCTCAGCGACAGCAGCGACCTGGTAACCAACATCAACCTGCTGCTGCACAACGCCAACCAGATGTTCTCCGCGCGCAACGTCGAGCACCTGAGCAACACCCTGGCCAACCTTGACCAGACCACCGGCGCCTTCGCCAGCAAAGAGGGCGGTATCGCCGATACCCTCAAGCAGCTCAGCGAGGTGGGCCGCCAGGCCAACGCCACCCTGGCCGAAACCCAGGCACTGATGCGCAACGCCAACGGCCTGCTGGGCAATCAGGGCAAGCAGGCCATAGGTAGCGCCGAGCAGGCCATGCAGTCGCTGGCCGACAGCGCCGCCACCCTCAACAGCCTGCTGCAGGACAACCGCCAGTCCATCGACGACGGCGCCCAGGGCCTGAACCAGCTCACCCCGGCCATTCGCGAACTGCGTGAAACCCTCAACGCGCTCAAGGGCATTTCCCGGCGCCTGGAGGCCGACCCCAGCGGCTACCTGCTGGGCCGCGACAACAACAAGGAGTTCCAGCCATGACCCAGTCGCTGCGCCTGGTCGCGCTCGCTGCCACCCTCGGCCTGGCTTCGGCCTGCTCGATCCTGCCGCAGAGCACCCCTGTGGATATCTATCGGCTGCCGGTCAACCAGCCAGCAGGCAATGCCGCGCCGCTGGACTGGTCGCTGCGCCTGAACAAGCCGCTGGCCAGCGAAGCACTGGCCGGGCCGCGAATTGCCGTGATCCCCCAGGGTGATGTGCTCAGCAGCTACCAAGGTGCACGCTGGAGCGACCCGGTGCCGCTGCTGGTGCGCAATCGCCTGCTCGATGGCTTCCAGCGCGACGGCCGCATACAGCGCCTGAGCGCCGACGACAGCAACCTGCAGGCCGACTATGAGCTGGGTGGGGAGCTGCAAGCCTTCCAGAGCGAGTACCGCGCGGCCGGACAGGTGGAGGTGGTGATTCGCTATGACGCGCGGCTGGTACAGGGGCGCAGCCAGCGCATCCTCGCCAGCAAGCGCTTCGAGGTACGCCAGCCGCTATCGGGCAACCAGGTGCCGACAGTGGTCACAGGCTTCGGCGCGGCCAGCGACCAGCTGGCGCGCCAGGTGATCGACTGGACCGTGGCTCAGGCGAAGAACCAGTAGCTGACGCCGATCGCCGCGACCACCCCGGCCAGCTCCGCCAGCAGGGCGCAGCCGACGGCGTGGCGCACGCGCTGGATGCCGACCGCGCCAAAATACACGGCCAGCACGTAGAAGGTGGTTTCGGTGCTGCCCTGGATGGTCGCCGCCACCAGGGCCGCGAAGCTGTCGACGCCGTGGGTCTGCATGGTTTCGATCAGCATGGCCCGCGCCGCGCTGCCGGAGAACGGCTTGACCAGCGCCGTGGGCAGGCCATCGACGAAGCGGGTGTCCCAACCTAGCCATTCGACGCTGTGGCGAATGCCATCGAGCGCCAGCTCCAGCGCCCCCGAGGCGCGCAGCACACCCACCGCGCAGAGCATCGCCACCAGGTAGGGCAGCAGCCCCTTGGCCACGTCGAAGCCTTCCTTGGCGCCTTCGACGAAGGCTTCGTACACCTTCACCTTGCGCAAGGCGCCAATCACCAGGAACAGGATGATCACGCCGAACAGCGTGAGGTTGCCGAGGATCGACGACAGGCCTGCCAGCGCTGCCGCCGACAAGGTGCCGAGAAAGGCCATGAAACCGCCCAGCAGCAACGCGCCCGGAATGAGGTAGGCGAGCACCACCGGGTCCCACAGGCGCAGGCGCTGCATCACCGCCACCGACAGCAGGCCGACCAGGGTCGAGGCGCTGGTGGCCAGCAGGATCGGCAGGAACACCAGCGTCGGGTCAGGCGCGCCTTGCTGGGCGCGGTACATGAAGATGGTGACCGGTAGCAGGGTCAGCGACGAGGCGTTGAGCACCAGGAAGAGGATTTGCGCGTTGCTCGCCGTGGTGCTGCTGGGGTTGAGTTCCTGCAAGGCACGCATGGCCTTCAGGCCAATAGGCGTGGCGGCGTTGTCCAGCCCCAGGCCATTGGCGGCGAAGTTCATGGTGATCAGCCCCAGCGCCGGGTGGCCGCGTGGTACTTCCGGCATCAACCGGGCGAATAGCGGGCCGAGCACCTTGGCCAGCCATTCGACGATGCCCGCCTGTTCGGCGATCTTCAAAAAGCCCAGCCACAGGGTGAGGGTGCCGAACAGCAACACCATGACCTCCACCGACAGCTTGGCCATGGCGAAGATGCTCTCGACCATCGCGGCGAAGATGCCAGCGTTCCCACCGATCAGCCACTGGCCGAAGGCGGAGATGGCTGCTATCAGGAAAAAGCCGAGCCACAGGCCGTTCAGCATCCTTAGTATTCCCCCGTGAAAAATGCCCGGATGATAGCGCATCCGAGGCTTGGCTGGAGACCGTGGGCGAGGGCTGCGCCCTCGAATCTTTCAGACAACAAAAAGCCCCGACGAGTCGGGGCTTTTCTGGTTCAACGCAACAACCTTACTGCTTGGCAGCCTCGCCAACCACCACGGCCTGTGGCTTGCCCTTGGCCAGCACCAGCTCGGCGTAATACGCCTCGCCCTTGGCGCTGTCGTACATGCCCTGCCACTTGGCGATGACCACCGCAGCCAGGGCGTTGCCCACCACGTTCAGCGCGGTACGGGCCATGTCCATGATGCGGTCGACACCGGCAATGAACGCCAGGCCTTCCAGCGGAATGCCCACGCTGCCCAGGGTGGCCAGCAGCACCACGAAGGACACGCCCGGCACACCGGCGATACCCTTGGAGGTGACCATCAGGGTCAGCACCAGCAGCAGCTGCTGGCTCAACGAAAGGTCGATGCCGTACAGCTGGGCGATGAAGATCGCCGCGATGCTCTGGTACAGGGTCGAGCCGTCGAGGTTGAACGAGTAGCCGGTCGGCACCACGAACGAACAGATCGACTTCGGCGCGCCGTACTTCTCCATCTTCTCGATCACCCGCGGCAGCACGGTTTCGGAGCTGGAGGTGGAATAGGCGAGGATCAGCTCGTCTTTCATGATGCGCATGATCTTGATGATCGAGAAGCCGAACACGCGCGCCACCAGGCCCAGCACCATGAAGGCGAAGAAGGCGATGGCGAAGTACACCAGCAGCACCAGCTTGGCCAGCGGCAGCAAGGAGGAGAAGCCGAAGTTGGCGACGGTGGCGGCGATCAGGGCGAACACGCCGATCGGGGCGTAGGCCATGATCATGTGGGTGACCTTGAACATGGTCTCCGACACGCCCTGGAAGGTACGCACCAGCGGGTCGCGCAGCTCGGCGTTGAGGCTCGACAGGCCCAGGCCGAACATTACCGAGAAGAAGATGATCGGCAGCATCTCGCCACGCATCAGCGCTGCGAAGATGTTCGACGGGATCAGGTTGAGCAGGGTCTCGATGAACGCATGTTCATGCTGCACCTCGGCCGCAGTGGCCTGGTACTTGGAGATGTCGACCGTGCCCAGGGTGCTCATGTCGATGCCGGCGCCCGGGTGGAAGACGTTGGCGAACACCAGGCCGACGACGATGGCGATGGTGGTCACCACCTCGAAGTAGATGATGGTCTTCACACCAATGCTGCCGAGTTTCTTCGCATCGCCAACCCCGGCGATACCCACGATCAGCGACGAAATCACGATCGGGACAACGATCATCTTGATCAGGCGAATGAAGATGTCGCCGGCGGGCTGGAGAACGTTACTGATCCACCATGCCTTTTCTGCACTGAAATGATTCAGCAGCGCGCCGACTGCAACGCCCAGTACCAGACCGATGACGATCTGCCAGGCGAGGCTCAGTTTTGCCTTCTTCATGTCGTTACCTTTGTTTTAGTGGTCTTGGGGAGCCGACCTGAAAGCCGCGCAACAGAGCCGTTGGTAACGTCACTGGTAGCAATTGTCTTCCATTGGGCGACCCCAGCGAAGGTCACCGCAGGCAAGCGCATGGGCGCTGTGCTAGCGAAAAAAGGCCGCAACTATTGCGATGCGAAGGGAGGGAGTCTAATGCCGGAAACGATTACCCTATGCATGATCGGCATAACAAAGATGCCTCGTGATCACCCTAGGTCAGGGCTTGTTTTTGCATGTTCGGTTTTCCGAACATGACCAAACCGCCAGTTTTCGGCCGAAAAGACGGTACGCTTGAATGGAGGTAATTGGCGCGTTCGACAATCCGAATGGCAGAAATGACACCGCCTGGCACGACGGAGGTAGGTCAAAAAAATTCGATGTACGGTTGCGTCAAAATGTGTCTCGCAGCGGGACCGCTGCAAACGGGCAGAATGCTTCTTTATATAGCTGCTTTGCCTAGACGCTTCGCAAGCCAGGCCAGCCAATTGCGGTTAGTGTGCCGCGACTGGCCTGAAGCTTGCGATGCCATCTTTCCTGACCCAGCCCTTGCGGAGGCACTCCCTGTACCCCTAGGCCACTCCGGTCCTGCAACAACCAGAACAGCCCGGCTCCCTGGTCATGTGCCACCCTTCCTCGGGGCGGCGCATCATAGAAGCTTGAACGAGGGAAAGGTTCAGCTTCCAAAACGTTACAGCGTGATGCCGCTACTCAATACCAGTTCGGGTCACGCTTGAGCTGCTCTTGGAGCAGGGCCTTCATGCCCTCGTCCGGGTCGCCCAGCCAGCGGTAATCGGCATGGCGGGTCGGAGACTTATCGGTCGGCAAGCCTTCGGGCACTTCCACGAGCATCCCGTAGGCTTCGTCCTTGTCCCAGCTGAAGGCGACGATCAAGCGCTTGTAGGTGCACTTGTCTTCCGATTCGCAAAGCGGGCCGACCAGGTACTTGTCGCCATCCTCGGTCACGGCAGACATCTGCTGCGGCGCACTGCCGCTGAGGTTGAGCACCCACTCGGGCAGGCGCTCCTCGCGCTTGACCGTGGACTGCCAGGTTTCCCGGTACTCGGGGTCGGTACCCAGCAGCTGGTTTGCCCGCACCTGGCCGTCATTGGCCGCCATCGCTGCCGTGCCACTGCCCAGCATCAGGGCAGTGACCAGGGCTTTGCCTAGCATCCGGCTCATCTTCAACCTCTACCGCGTCCAAAGAAGAAGGAAGCCACGAACAGCACCAGGAAGACGATGAAGAGGATCTTCGCGATACCGGTAGCGGCGCCGGCGATACCACCGAAGCCCAGCACGGCGGCGACAATGGCAATGATCAGGAAGGTAATAGCCCAACTCAACATGGTGATTCTCCTTTCTCTCTTGTGATCGGTCAGCCAGGTAGGAGCCTGCGCGCGCTTAGAACACCCAGCGCTCTTGAACCACGACGCTCTCGACGGTGGCCGGCGAAGTACGGCCCACCGGCAGCGCTTGCGAGGCCTTGACCAAGGTGCTGGCACGTTCCGCCTGAAGCTGAGCCAACAGCGCAGTCTGCGCCGCTACCTGGTCGGCCAGGCGAGCGGTCTGCCAGCTGTAGTACGCCTGGCCAGCGGCCAGGGTCAGCAGCAGCGCCATGCCCAGGAACAGAAACTGGCGAATGGGCAGTGCGGCGATCTGTGAGCGGTTGACGGATGGGCGGTTCATGCCGGCTCCTCCTGCTGTATTTGTTTTCCAAACCTGAGGAGTTCATTGCAGCCTGCATGCCAGTCTTTAAAATTAAAAATAATCCTTATAAATCAATAGCTTGTATTTTAATTAAATCAGGCACAGGGACGTATCCTGCACGATGCGCCCCTGCACCTCGTGCGTTTTGCACGACTCAACCTTCCACCTTGGTGGCTACCCGCAGCAAATCGGCGTCCACCCCACGCACCCCGACGATCTGTCGGGCGATGTCCTGGGCGATGGTCTTCTGCTCCTGGCTGACCACCTCGCCAGACAGACGCACCAGGCCCTCTTCGCTGGCGATCTTGATGTTGAGGCCGTCCAGGTGGCGGCTGTAGCGGTAGCTGGCCTGGATCTTGTCGATGATCCAGACATCGCTGGGCTGCTTGCCGGTGGGCGCATCCAGCGGGGTTTCCCGGGCCTTGGCCAGGGCCGCGGAATCCAGGCTGATGAGGTTGTTGACCAGGTGAACGCCTTCAGTACCTTGCGCCAGCACGCCAGCCAGCTCCTTGGCCTCGATACGATCGACGCGACCGCGCAGGGTCACCACGCCCTCGCGGCTTTCCACCTCGATGGGCGACGCCTCGGTGACCCGGCTCCACAACAGGCGCGCCCGTACGATCGCGGTCAGGGTCGCGTCTTCCAGGCGCTGGGCGTAGGCGCGTAGCTCCAGCGGGCGTTCAACCAGTTCGGCATTGACCTGCAACTGGTTATCGACCTGCTCGATACCCCGCGTGGCCAGCGCCACGCGCTCGGCCAGCTGACGCTCGACGTCATTCTCGACCTCACCACTGAGGCGGGCCTGGGCCCCATCGACCTCGACCTTGATGCGAAACGGGTTGAGCACCTTGTTCAGCGACAGGGCAGTTTGCAGCGCGCCCTCCAGGCGGGCGTCCTGCACAGGCTCGGCGAAGGCGGGGCTCATGGCGAGCAGGCTGGCGGCCAGCACAGCGGCCTTGGGGATGGAAGGCATGGCGCTTCTCCTTTCATGACAAAGCCAAGGGTCGTCGCAACCCCCATGCCAGTGGGGTTACCCTCAACAATTCGTTTAAATTCAATTCGTTAGCAAAGCTCAGGTGTAGCGACTAGCATGCACAGGGCACAATCCTTCAGAATCGACCATGCAACTTGCCCGATTTTTCCGACACTAACTGAGATCAATCCCAACGGAGCGCAGGAAACATGGAACCAGCCCAGGACAAGCAAGGCCGCATTTTGCTGGTGGACGACGAGTCCGCCATCCTGCGCACCTTCCGTTACTGCCTCGAGGACGAGGGCTACAGCGTCGCGACTGCCAACAGCGCTAGCCAGGCTGAGACACTGTTGCAGCGCCAAGTGTTCGACCTGTGTTTCCTCGACCTGCGCCTGGGCGAGGACAACGGCCTGGACCTCTTGGCGCAAATGCGCATCCAGGCGCCCTGGATGCGCGTGGTGATCGTCACCGCCCACTCGGCCGTCGACACCGCCGTCGATGCGATCCAGGCCGGCGCCGCCGACTACCTGGTGAAACCGTGCAGCCCCGACCAACTGCGCCTGGCCACGGCCAAGCAACTGGAGGTGCGCCAGCTATCGGCACGCCTGGAGGCGCTGGAAGGCGAGGTCCGCAAGCCCAAGGACGGCCTGGATTCCCACAGCCCGGCCATGATGGCGGTGCTGGAAACCGCTCGGCAGGTGGCCACCACCGATGCCAACATCCTCATCCTCGGCGAGTCCGGTACCGGTAAAGGCGAGCTGGCCCGTGCCATCCATGGCTGGAGCAAGCGTGCACGCAAGGCCTGCGTGACCATCAACTGCCCGTCGCTGAACGCCGAGCTGATGGAAAGCGAACTGTTCGGCCATACCCGCGGGGCCTTCACCGGGGCGAGCGAGAGTACCTTGGGCCGCGTTAGCCAGGCGGATGGCGGCACGCTCTTTCTCGACGAGATCGGCGATTTTCCTTTGGCTTTGCAGCCAAAATTGCTGCGCTTCATCCAGGACAAGGAGTACGAGCGGGTCGGTGACCCGGTGACCCGGCGCGCCGATGTGCGCATCCTCGCGGCCACCAACCTGAACCTCGACGAAATGGTGCGCGAGAACCGCTTCCGTGAAGACCTGCTGTACCGCCTCAACGTCATCACCCTGCACCTGCCGCCGCTGCGCGAGCGCAGCGAGGACGTGCTGACCCTGGCCGACCGCTTCCTCGCCCGCTTCGTCAAAGAGTACTCCCGCCCGGCCCGCGCGTTCAGCGACGAGGCGCGGGCCGCCTTGCTCAACTACCGCTGGCCGGGAAACATCCGCGAGCTGCGCAACGTGGTCGAGCGGGCCAGCATCATCTGCCCACAGGAGCGCGTGGAAGTCAGCCACCTGAGCATGGGTGAACTGCCTGCTGCCGGCAATGCACCCCGCGTGGGTGCGGCCTTGAGCCTGGATGAGCTGGAGCGCGCCCACATCGGCGCGGTGCTGGCCGCCAGCGACACCCTCGACCAGGCCGCCAAGACCCTCGGAATCGACGCCTCCACCCTGTATCGCAAGCGTAAGCAATACAACCTGTGAGGTGGCCCATGAAGCTGCGGACCCGGTTGTTCTTCAGCATTTCGGCGCTGGTCACCTTGGCGCTGCTGGGGCTTGTGTTGGGGCTTTCCAGCGTCTTGCAGATGGCCTCGGTGCAGCAACGCTTGGTGCGCGACACCACCCACAGCCTGGAAGTGGGCCTGAAGCTGCGACAGAACCTGGGCGAGCAACTGAAACTGCTGCTCGACGAGAACGCCGACCCACGGCATATCACCTCGCTGCAGGACACGTTCCAGAGCTTGCTGCACCAAGGCCTGGAGCAGGACGACGAACGCGGCGGCTTCAGCAAGGCCAACGCGAACTACCAGAACTTCCTCCAGGCCTACCGGGAAAGCCCGGTGCCGGCCCGCAGCATGGGGCCGGAGGACGCTCTGGGCGCGGCCTTCAACCAGGTGCGCAACGACCTGATCGACTCGCATAGGGTGGCCTTGCAACACATCCTGCAAAGCGAGGAAGACTCCCGTGACCAGGCCCTGCTGGTCAGCGGCGCCCTGGGTATCATGGGCCTGGCGGTGCTGGTGCTGGGCTTCATCACCGCGCACAACATCGCCCGGCGCCTCGGCCAGCCCATCGAAGCCCTGGCCAAGGCCGCCGACGAGGTCGGCCAAGGCAACTTCGACGTGACCTTGCCAGTGACCCAGGCCGTCGAGCTGAACCAGTTGACCCGCCGCTTCGGCCTGATGGCCGACGCCCTGCGCAAGCACCAGGCCACCAATGTCGACGAGCTGCTGGCCGGCCAGCAGCGCTTGCAGGCGGTGCTCGACAGCATCGACGATGGCCTGCTGATCATCGACCGCCAGGGCCAGCTGGAGCACCTCAACCCGGTGGCCCAACGTCAGCTGGGCTGGGACGCCAGCCGCGTCGGCAAAGGCCTTGCCCAAGCCCTGCAGCGCCCGGAGCTGGAACACCAGCTACGCCAGGTACTACGCGGCGGCAGCCTGGAGCGCCAGCCCGACGACCTGCATATCGAGGTCGATGACGAAACCCGCCTGCTGACCTACAGCCTCACCCCGGTCAGCCACCCGCAAGGGCCTATCCTCGGCGCGGTGATGGTGTTGCATGACGTTACCGAACAGCGCGCCTTCGAACGTGTGCGCAGCGAGTTCGTGCTGCGCGCCTCCCACGAGCTGCGCACCCCCATCACCGGCATGCACATGGCCTTCGGCCTGTTGCGCGAGCGGGTCAAGTTCCCGCCTGAGGCGCGCGAGAACGATTTGGTCGAGACCATCGGCGAAGAGATGCAGCGCCTCACCCAGCTGATCAACGACCTGCTCAACTTCTCGCGCTACCAGAGCGGCCTGCAGAAACTCGAACTGGCGCCATGCGCCATCGATGAGCTGCTGGAGCGCGCCCAGGCGCGCTTCGCCGAGCAGGCGCAGCACAAGCAGATCGAGCTGGTGAAAGCGCTGGACTTGCCGTTACCGCACATCCAGGCAGACCTGCCGCAGCTCGAGCGGGTGCTGGACAACCTGTTGCACAACGCCATTCGCCATACCGCCAATGGCGGGCGTATTCGCCTGTCGGCCCGGCGGCATGCCGGGCGGGTGATCGTCAGCGTCGAGGACAACGGCGAAGGCATCGCCTATGGCCAGCAAGGGCGGATCTTCGAGCCATTCGTGCAGGTGGGGCGCAAAAAGGGGGGCGCCGGGCTTGGGCTGGCGCTGTGCAAGGAGATCGTGCAACTGCACGGCGGGCGCATGGGGGTGTTCTCGCGGCCGGGGCAGGGCACCCAGTTCTACATGGCTTTGCCGGTGTAGGCGGCTGTACCGGCCTCTTCGCGGGCAAGCCCGCTCCTACAGGGACACCACTGTCCTCAGGTTCGGTGGGGTGTCTGTAGGAGCGGGCTTGCCCGCGAAGAGGCCGGCAAAGGCACCTCAAGGCTCATCGTCGATGCGCCGCGAGGCAATCCTGCGCCCACGGGTAATCAACTCGGCAAACTGCCGGGCGTTCAGCGGGTGGGCGAACAACCAGCCCTGGCCATAGTTGACCCCCTCACTGTTGAGCAGCACCGCCTGGTCCTCGCACTCGATACCCTCGGCAATCACCCGCAGGTGCAGGTCGTGGGCCATGCGGATGATGTGCGGGGCGACCCCGCTGCTGGCGGCGTCATGGCCCAGGGCATCGATGAATGCCTTGTCGATCTTCAGGCAGTCCACCGGCAGGGTTTGCAGGTAGGCCAGGCTGCAATAACCCGTGCCGAAATCGTCGATCAGCACTTGGTGCCCGACATTGCGCAGGGCCTGGAGGTTGTCGCGGGCGACCACCACATCGACCAGCCCACGCTCGGTCACTTCGAAAGCGATCTGGCTGGCCGCCACCCGGTGATGGGCGAGCAGGCGCGCCGCCACCCGGCCAATGCGCGGCACCATCACGTCACAGGCCGCCAGGTTCACCGAGATATACAGGTGACGGTTGGCGCGCAGCAGCTGGCCCAGTTGCTCCAGCACACGCTGCAAAACGAAGTCGGTGATCTGGCGGATCTGCCCGGTATTCTCGGCCAGCGGAATGAACAGCTCCGGGCTGGTCAAGGTGCCATCGGGCCGACGCCAGCGCACCAGGGCCTCGGCGCCTACGCAGCGGCGGCTGTCCAGCTCGAAGATGGGTTGGTAGAGCACCTGCAACTCGCCGCGGCGCAGGGCGTTCTGCAACTCCGAGCTCATCGAGCGGCGTTGCAGGATCAGTTGCAGCACCAGCCAGCCGATGCAGCACGCCAGCAGCACGCTGCCGGGGAACAGCAGCCAGAGCATGCCGTTCATGCGTAGGGGCAGGCTGGCACGCGGTGCGATCAGCACCAGCTGGTAGTCCGGCGACTTGGTGGGCATGCGGTAGACCAGGCGGTCGCTGAGTTCCAGCAGGGCTTTGTTCGAGGGAGGCGGCCAGCCTTCGGCGGGCGGCCAGGGTTGGGTCGGGCCCAGCACCGGTATCGCCCGGGCACCGTGGTCGAGCACCACCAGCAGGCTGCCACCGGCGGGCAGGTCGACCACGTCGGTCAGGTGCCCGCGCGAGGTGGACACCAGGAATGGGCCACGCCCGAGCATCAATGCCGCGAGGTTTTCATTCGGCTCGGTCGTAGTGTTGAGCCAGTAGCTGTAGGTCGGGCCCTGGATGTCCGGCGCCCGCAGGGGCTCCATGAGCCGCGCGCCGCCCCGGGTGGAACAAGCCATCGGGCCATCCACGTAGATGGCCTCATAGACGAAGCGGTAGCTCAGGCTGACCTGCTGCAACGCCGCCAGCATCGCCGGGTCGCAGCCGCGCAACGGCTGTGCCTGCAACTGGTCGACCCCTTCGCGCAACTGGCCGAACACCTGCTCCAGGCGCTCCAGGAAACGCTCGCCACGGGCGTTCATTTGCGCGCTTTCGCTTTGCTTCATGTGCTGCAAGGTCACGCCGAAGCTGCCGGCCAGCAACACGGCAGCGCTGGCCAGGGCCACCAG
This sequence comes from Pseudomonas sp. NPDC089554, assembly GCF_050280645.1. Classification (NCBI taxonomy): domain Bacteria; kingdom Pseudomonadati; phylum Pseudomonadota; class Gammaproteobacteria; order Pseudomonadales; family Pseudomonadaceae; genus Pseudomonas; species Pseudomonas sp. NPDC089554. Next base: position 13,736 of record NZ_JBNNVR010000072.1, on the reverse strand, counting down.
CGAGGCCAGCGTCCAGGGGCGATAGAATATTTGGCGCACGGCGGCGATGAAGGCAGGCATGCAGGGCATCCAGTTGAATACCAAAGGTATAGCAACTGGATGCCTTCTCAGCTTGGCCGTTGGGCGGCAGACGACAAGGGCTGCGCAAACGTATCAGCGCTGGGTGTTGAGCACCTGAAGCATGGCAGCGGTCTGGCTGTCGGGCTGGCCGTCGAAACGTTGAGGGCGAAAGCGCATCTGGAAGGCGGCGATCACGTGGCGCGTGGCCACGTCCAGCTCGCCATTCTGCTCGATGGCGTAGCCGAAGCGGGCCAGTTGCTGCTGGTACCACAGCACGCTGGGCGGGTTGGCGTCGAAGAACACTTGCTGGCGCGCCACCGCATTGGCGTTCGGCCAAACGCCCAGGCCGGCATCGGCCAGGCGCTTCCAAGGGAACAATGGCCCGGGGTCAAGCTTGCGCAGCGGTGCAATGTCGCTGTGACCGATGATGTGTTGCGGGGCGATGTTGTGGCGCTGGACGATGCCCTTGAGCAGGGCGATCAGTGCCTGCACCTGCGCTTCGCTGTAGGGGTGCCAGACCCGGCCATTGGGGGTATCGGTGTAGCCTGGGTTGACGATTTCGATGCCGATGGAGCTGGAGTTCAACCAGGTGCGGCCTTGCCATTGGCTCTCGCCGGCATGCCAGGAGCGCCGGCTTTCGTCCACCAGTTGGTAGACGGTGGCGTCGCGATCGTCGCCAACCAGGTAGTGGCTACTCACTTCGCCGTGGGTGAGCAGGGCCAGCGAGCGCTCCAGCGAGGCGCTGGTGTAGTGCAGGACGACGAACTGGGTGCGGCTGTCCTGGTTGGTCGAGGTGTGGCTGCGGTCGATACGCAGGCCGCTGGAGCATCCCGCGAGGATCAGCAGGAGCAACACGGTGAGGAATCTTTTCATTGCGGAGAACACGTTTGGATGAGCCTCAAGACGCTACAGTATAACGTGCTCCCCGCGCGATGTTATCGCTCGATGGTCAGCGGGTGCACATGACCAGGAATTCGAGCGAGTTGTCGCCACTAGGTTCTTTCATGTCGACCAACTGAGTCATGACGACGACACTTTCTACGATCGGCTTGCCAATGACTTTGGCCTGACCATGTAGTGTCGTCACTTCAGTGCTGATGTCGATGGGAGAGACAGTGCAGAACCCTGGGTCGGTATCCACGACTTGCTCGTTGAGTGTCAGCTTGTATTCAGTCAGATAGTTATTCTGAACGGTACGTTGGACATGTTCGATCCATTGGGACGATTGCCGCAGCACCGCTCCTTCGGCAGACACATGCGCTGTCAATATCGGCTCCTTGGCCAGAGCGCCGGTCGAGAAAGCCAGGCCCAGCAAAACCATCGCGGTTTTCTTCATCTACAACCTCCTGCAATCGCTGCCTGCGCTGCGGGGTGCAGCGCCAGGCCGCAGTGTCGATCGCTGAGGAGGTTGCAGGTGCGGTAGTTATTTAGCGGGTTCGACTCGGTTGCGGCCTTGGTCCTTGGCCCGGTACAACGCCTCATCGGCGCGCTTGAGCACTTGGTCGGGGCGCTCGCCGCTGCGGAACGTGCTCACGCCGATGGACGTGGTGATGACCACGCGCTCGCCCTTGAAGTGGAAGGGGCAGGCCTCGACTGCCGCTCGCAGGGCCTCGGCAACCTGCAGGGCGGCGGCGGGCGAGGTCTGCGGCAGCAGCATGACGAACTCCTCGCCACCGAAGCGGGCGATGAAGTCGCGCCCACGCAGGCGCTTGCGCAGCTGGTCGGCGACAATCTTCAGCACCTTGTCGCCCGCCAGGTGACCGTAGCCATCGTTGATGCGCTTGAAATGGTCGAGGTCAAGAATCGCCATCGCCAGGTGACCGCCGTTTTCCTGCCAGTCGAGCACTTCCTGCTCCACCCGCTCGGACCAGGCCGCCCGGTTGGGCAAGCCTGTCAGCGGGTCGATCATCGCCTTCTGGCGTTGCTCTTCGAGGTGCTCACGGTAGCCGAGCGCTTCCTGCTCCATGCTCGCCACCCGCTCGGCCAGCCCCTGTAGGCGCCCGGCCAGCTCCTGCTCGCGGCGGTCGCGTTCGTGCTGGTGGTCGTCCATGGTGCCCAGCAGGCCTTCGAGGCGGTTTTCCAGGATGTGTTTGAGACCATCGAGGTCGTCGGCGCCCTGCACGCTGCTTTGCAGGCCGTCGACCTGTTCGCGCAGCTGGCTGTCCAGGTCGCGGGCGGCGGACGTGTTGTCGGCGTGCCCGGCGCTGGCCTCCTGCAGGTGGCTCTGGAAGGTTTCCAGGCGCTCGTTGAGCTGTTGCAGGTACACCTCGAACTCGTGCTGGCCGCTGTCGGTAATCGCCAACATGAGCACGGCAAGGTCGTCCAGCACCGGGATCAGCTCATACCAGTTCAGGCCACGCGCGACGCGTTCGCGCATCTCCAGGGCCTGCGCCTTGTAGCGCTCCGGCAGGCTGAGGTCGTCGAGCAGGCTGATAAGGGTTTTTTCGATGTGTGCGGCGACCGAGCTGTAGGGCGGTTCGGTCGCGTCGGGCAGGGCGTAGGGGCCGTCTTCGCCCTCCAACTCGGGGGTAGGCTCGGCAAGCGCCTGGGCGACGGAGGGCGCTTCGGCTGCCGCCGCCTCGACGTCGGGCAGCTCGGCATGGGTTTCAGTGGGCACTTCGTCAGCGCCAGACGCCGAGGCGGGTTCAGGCGGCTCGGAAACTACCGCTGACGCAGGCTCAGGCGCTGCGACGACGGCTGGCTGTTCAAGCGCGATGGGCGGCGGAGCGGGCAAGGGCTGCAACTCATCCACATCGGCACGCACAGGGCCAGGCAGAACCTGCGCGACGGGCTCCGCTACTTGCACGAGCTCTACCGGTGCAGGTGCCTGATGGGGCGTGGCCTGGGGTTCGGCCAGCGCCGCCACAGGCTCAGGTTGCAGCGCCGGCCCGGCTTGGGGCTGCTCGGCCTCGCGCCCGCCGAACAGGCGTTGCAGCAGGTTGGGCCGGGCTTCGTCCTCAGGCTGGCGCAAGGCGGACAGCGCACGCCCCTGCAGGCCACTGAGCTCGCCCAGCAGCGGCGGCAGCTCGCGCGACTGGCTAACGCCACCATCGAGCTTCTTCGCCAGCTTCTTGAGTGGCCGCGACACATCACCTGGCAGCGGCAGCCCCTGTAGCTGGCTGACCAGTGCGGTCAGTGCATCGCTGACCTGGTTCATGCGGGTTTCGCGGCGCTGCTCGGAGTCCAGCACGGCCTTTTCCAGGCGCGGAATCAGCCCGGCAAGGCCCGCGTCCATGCTGTCGCTGCGAATGACCTCGCGCATTTCCTTCATGCACTGGTCGACCGCCTTGTCGCTGCCCTCGGCCGCCAGGCTGCTGCGCACCAGGCCACGGCGCAGCAGGTCGAGCCGGGCTTCCCAACGGCGCTCGAGTTTTTCCTGCTGCTCGATGCTTTTTAAGTATTTTTCTTTCCAGCGCTCGGCTTCGTCGGTCATGCCTGGATCCGCAGGTGAGGGCATCTGATGGGCTGTGATTACGGGGTTTCGGCGAGAAGCGCCAAGTCTTGAGCAGGCTTATCGCACGACCGGCAGCGTAGCCACAGTCAGGGCATCAGGCAATCGGATCTCGACGGCAACCGGCAGATGATCGGAGATGGGCTTGGCCAGCACCTCGACCCGCTCCAGGGTAAGGCTCGGGCTGAGCAGGATGTGGTCCAGGCAGCGCTGCGGGCGCCAGCTCGGGAAGGTCGCTTCGACCTGCGGCGCGATCAGGCCGAGGTCACGCAGGGGGGAGTTTTCCAGCAGGTCGGTGGCGTGGGTGTTCATGTCACCCATGAGTATCTGGTGGCGGTAGCCGCCGATCAGCTCGCGGATATAGCCCAGCTGCAGGGCGCGGGTCTTGGCGCCGAGGGCCAGGTGCATCATCACCACGATCAACGCGTCATCGCCTTCGCCGAAGCGCACCAGGATCGCCCCGCGACCGGCCGGGCCGGGCAGGGGGTGGTCTTCGAGGTGCTGGGGCTTGAGACGGCTGAGTACGCCGTTGCTGTGCTGGGCGAAGCGCCCGAGGTTGCGGTTGAGCTGCTGGTACCAGTAGGGGAAGGAGCCGAGCTGGGCCAGGTGCTCGACCTGGTTGATATAGCCCGAACGCATGCTGCCGCCATCGGCCTCTTGCAAGGCCACCAGGTCGAAGTCGCCGAGCAGTTGGCCGATCTTCTTCAGGTTGCTGGCCCGGCCGTTGTGCGGCAGCAGGTGCTGCCAGCTGCGGGTCAGGTAGTGGTGGTAACGCTCGGTGCTGATGCCAACCTGGATATTGAAGCTGAGCAGCCGCAGGCGACCATCTTCCGGCAGGCCTGGGGCCTGCAGATGATGCTCGTTGACCTGCGGCTGGTGCAGGCCAACGCCACGTGCGGGTCGCATGCGGCGCATGGCGTTCGCCGCTTACTTAGCGGCGCGCTCCTTGGCGATCAGTTGGTCGGCGACGTTCAGCACGCCTTCCGGCCCGCCGGCGCTGCCCAGGTCAAAGCGGTACTTGCCGTTGACTACCATGCTCGGTACGCCGGTGATTTCGTACTTCTTCGCCAGTTCCTTGGCCTGGTTGACCTGGCCCTTGATGGCGAAGGAGTTGAAGGTGGCGAGGAATTTGTCTTTGTCCACGCCTTGGGTGGCGAGGAAGTCGGCCATGTCTTTCGGGTCGGTCAGGCGCTTGCGCTGGTTCTGGATGGCGTCGAAGACGGCGGCGTGCACCTTGTGCTCGACGCCCATGGCTTCGAGGGTCAGGAACATCTGGCCGTGGGCATCCCAGGGGCCGCCGAACATGGCGGGCACGCGCTTGAAGTTGACGTCATCCGGCAGCTTGTCGACCCAAGGGTTCAGGGTGGGTTCGAAGTGGTAGCAGTGCGGGCAGCCGTACCAGAACAGCTCGACGACTTCGACCTTGCCAGGCACGGACACCGGTACCGGGTTGCTCAGCTCGATATATTCCTTGCCGGCGACAGGCTCTGCGGCCTGTACGGTGGCCACACCGAATACGCTGGCGGCGACCAGCGCAGCGCTGAGAATCAGTTTACGCATGCTTTACTCCTGAGCAGTCATGGGTCGCCACGACGCGACCTGAATTGGGACAGGCCGGGAAGGGCTTGAGTTCTGTAGTGTAACGACTATGGGCGAAAAAAAGGGCAGCGCGGGCTGCCCGTTTTTTCATCAATACCCCAGTTGCATTAACCGAGTGTTAACTCAGTGCAGCCCCTGGATATAGCTGGCCAACGCTTCGATATCCTTGTTGCTCAGCTTATTGGCGATGGTGCGCATGGTCATGGCATCGCCATCGTTGGTGCGGTTGCCTTCGCGGAAGTCGGTGAGCTGCTTGCTCACGTATTGCGCGTGCTGGCCGCTCAGGTGAGGGAAGCCGGCCAGGGCCAGGCCCGCGCCATTGGGCGAATGGCAGCCGGTGCAGGCCGGCATGCCTTTCTCCAGGTCGCCACCGTTAAACAACGCCTTGCCACGCTCGACCAATTTCGGGTCGGCGGCACCCACGCTGCCTTTCTGGCTGGCGAAGTAGGCGGCAATGTCGGCCAGGTCCTGGTCATTGAAGTTGGCCAGCATGCCGGTCATCTCGAGCACCGTGCGCTTGCCAGACTTGATGTCGTGCATTTGTTTTTCGAGGTAACGCTGGCCCTGGCCGGCCAGTTTCGGGAAGTTCGGCGCCAGGCTGTTGCCGTCAGGGTTGTGGCAGGCCCCACAGACGGCGGTCTTGGCCTGACCGGCAGCAGCATCGCCTTTGATAGGGTCCGCAGCACTCGCCGCACCTGCAACCCCCATGGTCAACAGCAGACTCACGAATAGTTTGTTCATCAGCTAATCCAACACGGCTAAGGGTGAAATGTTATGTATCGGGACTGCCGCTCATCCAGAGGATGACCGACCGGTAGTCCTCGGTACTGCAGTCCATGCACAATCCACGCGGCGGCATAGCCTTGAAACCCCGGGTAACATGCGCCACCAGTACATCCACACCTTGCGCCAGCCGTGGCTCCCATGCCGCCGCATCGCCCTTTCTGGGGGCCTGCGGCAGTTGCCCGGCGTGACAGGCCGCACAGCTGCGGTTGTACAACGCCTCGGGATCCTGTGTAGCCTGAGCGCTGAAAAACGGTAGGAACATACCGACAGCAAGCAGCCATTTCGCCTTGCGGAACGACCTTTCAGGGTTGGGTGACGCGCTGCGTTCTAATGCGCAAGCTATTGTTCGACACCCCATGCGTCTTCCCCTTCGCTGGGAGAATTCGCACACAAAAACTGGGGCATTATATACTTCCGCCCTCCAAACGGAAACGCTGGTGCCTGGACTAGGCAACACCCACATCGGATATCCCATGCAAGTCAAGAACCCCATCCTCGGCCTCTGCCAGAAAGCCAAATTCGCCCTTAGCGCCGCCAAGGTCGAACAATGCCCGGAAGACCAGGGTTACGAGGTGGCTTTCGCCGGCCGTTCCAACGCCGGCAAGTCCAGTGCCCTCAATACCCTGACCCACGCCAGCCTGGCACGTACCTCCAAGACCCCCGGTCGCACCCAGCTGTTGAATTTCTTCAGTCTGGACGATGAACGGCGTTTGGTCGACCTGCCGGGCTACGGATATGCAAAAGTCCCGATTCCACTCAAGCAACACTGGCAGCGCCACCTCGAAGCCTACCTGGGCAGCCGCGAGTGCCTGCGCGGTGTGATCCTGATGATGGACGTGCGCCATCCGATGACCGACTTCGACAAGATGATGCTCGACTGGGCGAACGCCGCAGGCATGCCGATGCACATCCTGCTGACCAAGGCCGACAAGCTGACCCACGGCGCGGGCAAGAACACCTTGCTCAAGGTGCAGTCGGAAATTCGCAAGGGCTGGGGCGAAGGCGTGACCATCCAGCTGTTCTCGGCGCCCAAGCGCTTGGGGCTGGAAGAGGCCTACCGAGTACTGGCGGGCTGGATGGAGCTGGAAGACAAGCCGGTAGCTTGATAGGCGCGGCCACGTGCTGCGAGCGGGCCGCCATGCGGCCCCCTACGAAGGGCCAGCCAGCCTCTGTATCTCGGCCTTGCGCCGCTCTGCGGGCAACCGCCCCAGCGCTTCGACCTTTGCATAGAACTGCGCCCAATCGCCATTGGCCTCCCGGAACAGCGCTGCAAACGCCGGCACCCACTGGTCATACAGGCCAAATGGCAGCAGCTTGGCGTTGTTCATGGGCCCATAGACCCAGGCATCGAAGCGCCGATCCCCGCCCCATGCGCCATCACGCAGCACCCGGTATGCCTGCCTCATGCGTTCGAACTGCGCCTGCTTGGCCGCACGCTTGCCCGCGTCATCCAGGGGCCCGGCATAGATCGCCTGCAACCGCTCACGGGTCTCCAGCACCAGCTGTGTGAACTGCTCGCGCTGCTGCGTGCGTGCTGGCGCAAGCGCGGGCAACCCGCGCGCCGCGCGCCATTGGCGTGCCCCCTCCTGTTCGACGAAGGTGGCGAAGGACTCGTTGAATTCGCTGTCGTCCTGCACGTAGAACCGCTGGTGGGCCAACTCGTGGAAGATCAGCGACGCCAAGCGCTCATCCCCCCAGGCGACCATTGAGGACAGGATCGGGTCGTCGAACCAGCCCAGGGTCGAGTAGGCCTCCACACCGCCCAGGTAGACATCCAGCCCCTGCTCACGCAGCAAGGCCGCAGCCCCACGTGCAGCGCCCTGGCGGTAGTAGCCGCGGTAAGCGACACATCCTGCGATGGGGAAACAATGGGTTACCGGCTGCAACGACAGCTCCGGCGTGGCGAACACGTTCCACACCACGTAGGGGCGGCCCAGGTCGGCGTAGACCCGGTAGCTGTCGTTGTCTGGCAGTTTCAGTTGCTGGCTGGCAAAGGCCCGGGCCTGTTCAGCGTGCAACAGCCGCTCACGCAGCTTGGGGTCGGTGGCCGGGTCTTGCAGCACCTGCTCGACTGGCTGACGCGCCCGCAACAGCTGCAATTGCCCTTCAGCCAGCTGGCCGTAGTAGCCGACACTGGAGCAACCGCCCAGCAGAAGCACGGCCAACAGGGGAACCAAGCGCCCCCGAATGCGGTCGAGAGCCCCACGGAAAAGAAAAAGTCGAAGCATCGCAGGCTGCCTGTCTCGCTCATGGCCGGTGCGTTCCAAGACTACTTGCCAAGGGAGAGTTTCGCCATGCGTACACTGTTTGCCGTCGGCACGCTCGGGCTGCTGTCCGGCTGCGCCAGCCTGCCGGACCCCGACCCCAACCAGGCCTGGGTCGACCTCGCGCCCCACGGCGACACCTCGCTGCACGCCATGCAGGTGGACGAGCGAGACTGGACCGACAACCGCTATTTCGAAGTGCAGCCCGGCCGCCACGAGCTGACCGTGCGCTACCAGTTCGCTGTGCCGCCGAGCAACATCGGCCCGGTGCAGGAGCCGCTGTGGCGCGACTGCGAGCTGAACCTCACGTTCAAGGACTTCAACGCCGGCCAGCGCTATCGCCTGCAAGCCGGCAACATTGGCTTCCACCCTTGGCTGAAACTGTATGACGACCAGCAAAAACTGGTGGGTCGCGGCGAGCCAGCAGGCTGCCAGCACAGCTGATCAGCGCTATGCTTATCCCTTAGTGAACCGCAAGCGGAGTTCCACCATGCGCCAGCCCATGATGCTGATCGCCCTCAGTGCGTTGGGGGCCTGCGCCAGCCCCTTGCCGCCCAAAGACCCGGGAAAAGCCTGGGTCGACCTCTACACCATCACCCCCGGCCGCGCGCTCATGGCCGACCGCCTGGACGGCAAGCGCCTGGAAGATGGCCGCTATTTCCAGATCACGCCGGGCCAGCACGAGCTGGTGGTGCGCTTCGACTACGAAGTGCAGGCGGGCGGCTTCAGCACCGACCCCACCGATCGCATCTGCTACCTGACGGTGCGCTACGACGACTTCAAGGCGGGCGAGCGCTACCGCCTGGAAGCACGGGCGCCAGCCATGCAACCGCAGGTGTTGCTCTACGATGGCAGCCGCAAGGTGCTGGTCAACGAGCCGAGCAGGGTGTTCTGCATTCCCTGAAACGTTGACGGCCCCACGCGGGGGCCGTCATTCATCTACCGATCATTCTTCTGGTAAATGATTTTCTTGGTGCCGGCATCGCAGCTGCCAACCACCATGTTGTGGTCCTTCACCTCGGCGTTCGGCACGATCTCCAGGGTATAGGACGGCACACCCGCCGCCTGGATCTTGGCCTCGATCTCGGCCTTCAGTTCCTCGCAGGGCTTCACTGCGGCCCACGAAGAAGAAGCCAGCAGGCATGCCACCACAGCAGTCGCTACTCGGATCATGGGAAGGCTCCTGGTAAGGCAGACGCGCTGCCGATGCCCGTTAGACTACAGCAAACCCGCCCCGTTACCGCTTCAATCCAGCAATGTCGCATCCAGGCTGATCTTCGCGTTCAGCACTTTGGAAACCGGGCAGCCGGCCTTGGCCTTGTTGGCGATTTCCAGGAACTGCGCCTCGCTGGCGCCGGGAACCTTGGCCTTGAGGGTCAAGTGCACCGCAGTGATGGCGAAGCCATCAGGCTGCTTGTCGAGGGTGACTTCGGCGATGGTGTCGATGCGCTCCGGGGTCAAGCCCGCCTCGCCCAGCATCATGGACAGCGCCATTGAGAAGCACCCGGCATGGGCTGCGCCGATCAATTCCTCGGGGTTGGTACCGGGCGAGCCTTCGAAGCGCGTATTGAAGCCGTAGGGGTTCTGCTTGAGCGCGCCACTTTCGGTGGACAGCAGGCCCTTGCCATCCTTCAGGCCACCTTGCCAGATCGCCGATGCTGTCTTTTTCATGATTGCCTCCTGGTCATTGGGTTTGCGTACCTAAGGTTCAGAGGACAACGTCCTACAGCAAGTTCAGAACAATCTGAGTGCAGCCATTGAATCCGCCGAATGCGCCCATACAGAGTTCAAAAGGCCCATGGCCAACCCTTTCTGCGGAGGCTCCCATGACGCAACTGCGTGACCTGAAGATTTCCACCCTCGACCTGGTGCCAGTGCGCGCCGACAGCGGCCCGGCGCAAGCGCTGCGCAACTCGCTGGACCTCGCGCAGCATGTCGAGCGCCTGGGCTACCACCGCTTCTGGGTGGCCGAGCACCACAACATGGACGGCATCGCCAGCTCGGCCACCGCCGTGCTGATCGGCCACCTGGCCGGTGGCACCTCGACGATTCGCGTGGGCTCCGGCGGGGTGATGCTGCCCAACCACGCGCCGCTGGTGATCGCCGAGCAATTCGGCACCCTGGCCAGCCTCTACCCCGGCCGCATCGACCTGGGCCTGGGCCGCGCGCCGGGCTCCGACCAGATGACCGCCCGCGCCCTGCGCCGTGAACGCTCAGGCAGTGCCGACGACTTCCCCGATGATGTCGAGGAGCTGTCGCGCTACCTTGGCCCGCGCACTCCCGACCAGCAGGTGATCGCCGTACCCGGCCACGACACCGAGGTGCCACTGTGGCTGCTCGGCTCCAGCCTGTTCAGCGCCCAGTTGGCCGGCATGCGCGGGCTGCCTTACGCGTTCGCCTCGCACTTCGCGCCGCGCTACATGCACGAGGCAATCCGCATCTACCGCGACCACTTCAAGCCTTCCACCGTGCTGGACAAACCCTACGTGATGCTGGGCGTGCCGATGGTGGTGGCCGAAACCGACGACAAAGCAGAATTCCTGGCGACTTCGGTGTACCAGCGCATCCTCGCCCTGATTCGCGGCCAGAGCCTGATGCAGCGCAAGCCGGTGCCGAGCATGGACGGCCTGTGGCTGCCCCACGAGCGTGATGCGGTGGCCAGTTTCCTGGGCTTGGCGATGATCGGCAGCCCGCAGAAGGTGAGGGCGAAGGTGGAAGTGTTGCTGGAGCAGACGGGGGCGGATGAGCTGATCTTTACCTGCGATTTGTATGAGCATGAGGACCGGTTGCGCTCGTATGAGCTGTTGGCGCAGGCGTTGAAGGGCCAGTAAACGCTATCGCGGGGCAAGCCCGCTCCCACAAGTAATGCATGGCCCGTCAGAGCGGTGGAGTGCCTGTGGGAGCGGGCTTGCCCCGCGATGGATACACCGCTCAGCCGCGCCGGTAAACGATTTCCTTGGTCCCAGCCTCGCAACTGCCAATCACCTTTCCGGCAGGCTCGCCCTTGTCGACGATTTCCAGGCTGTAACCGGAAACCCCTTTGGCCTCGAGCTTCTCGGTGATCTCCGCTTTCAGCTCCTCGCACGGCTTGCCCGCCGCCAGGGCGCCACCTGCCAACATCATCAAACCCACTGCTACGAACACTGTTTTCATCGATCGCATTCCTTGTTCAGAGAAAAAGCAGCAAAAAGGTGCCAATTCCCATTGGCACCTCGGAAGTCTTATCCCATCAAGCGACCACAGGCTATCTCAGCACTGTTTCAGCTATTTGCAATGCGGAACCCCACCTTCAGGGTCACCTGGAAGTGGGCGGCCTTGTTGCCCTGGATATGCCCTCGAGTATCGACCACCTCGAACCACTCCAGGTGCTTGATGCTCTTGCCGGCCTCGGCCAGGGCGTTGTTGATCGCTTCCTCGATGCTGGTGGTCGACGACCCGACCAGTTCGATCTTCTTGTAGGTGTGATGATCGGACATGAGTGCTCTCCTTGGGTTTTGGCTGGTTTGAGCCTAGCAGTGCAGGCCAGGTTTACCTGCGAGCCATCGCTCCCACAGAAAGTTCGATCGCACTTTCGGCGCAGCGGGCAGTCGCAATTCGTACACCTACTCAACGAAGGAGAGTCGACATGGCCCGCAATGCGTTGCGCAAAACCTCACTGGAAAGCATGGAAGCCGAGATCGAGAGCCTGCTCAAGACCTTGGAAGACCTCAAGCACGATGCCTCGGAAGAGTCGCACAAGACCATGAAGGCCCTGCGCGGCAACGCCCAGAATGCCCTCAAGCATTCGCGCAGCCTGCTGGCCGACACCTACGAGGAAGTGAAGACCCGCACCCGCGAAACCGGCATCGCCACCCGCGACTACGCCCAGGAACACCCCTGGACCACCGCCGGCGTCGCCGTTGGCGCCGTCGGCCTGCTGGCCGCCTGGCTGCTGTGCCGACGCAACTAACCGGCCTGGCTACCTAGCTCCTGGCGCAACCACTGCGCCAGCTGCTCGGCGCGCCCATCGGCGGCGCGCCGGGGCACCCACAGTGCCAGCGCTGCGGGGGTCGGCGAAAAGCCCCAGGGCGCGGCCAGACGACCCGCTCGCAGGTCATCGGCTACCAGCGGCTGCGGGGCGATGGCCACGCCCAACCCCGCCACTGCCGCTTCCAGCAAGTAATACAAATGCTCGAACGCCTGGCCGAACGTCAGTTCGCCCGGCGTCAGCGCATGCTGCTCAGCCCAGGTCGGCCAAGCCTGTGGGCGTGAGGTGGTATGCAGCAGCGCCTCGCCCAGCAACGCCTTGGCAGGGGCGTGTTGCAGCCGCTCGAAACCCGGGAAATGCGGGCTGACCACCGGCCCGATACGCTCCTCGGCCAGCACATGCACCTGCATGTCTGCAGGCCATGGCGGCTCGGCGTACACCAGCAACGCATCGAGCCCCGGGCGGCGCGGGTCGAGGTCGCCTTCCCCGGCGGAGAGGTGCAAACGCAGCTCCGGAAGGTCGGCCTTCAAGCGCCCCAGGCGCGGAATGAACCAACGCGCCAGCAGGCTGCCGGAGCAGCCCAGCACGAAAGGCGCCTCACTGACATCACGGCTGAGTTCGGCACAGACCCCGCGCAGGCGGTCGAAGGCATCGAAGCTGGCATCGCGCAGGCGAATGCCGGCATCTGTGAGTTTGATGCCGCGCCCATCCTTCACGAACAGTGCTACGCCCAAGTGCTCTTCCAATACCTTGATTTGCCGGCTTACCGCACCGTGGCTCACGTGCAGCTGTTCAGCGGCCTGGCTGACGCTGTTCAGCCGGGCGGTGGCCTCGAAGGCTCGCAGGGCATTGAGGGGAGGAAGGTCCTGGCGCATTGGATTGGTGAGTTTTCCTGACAGGTTTGCGCAATCTTATCGGTTTTCAGGCGAGGCTGCGCTGGTTAGAGTAGCCCCATCGATCAGTGGTGGCTTCACCACGCAACCCTACACCTACGCCCCTGGAGCGCCCCCATGACCCAGTCCCAATACCGCCCCAGCCCGGATGCCAACGGCCTGTTCGGCTCGTTCGGCGGCCGCTACGTGGCCGAAACCCTGATGCCCCTGGTCCTGGACCTGGCCCGCGAATACGAAGCGGCCAAGGCCGACCCCAAGTTCCTCGAAGAACTGGCCTATTTCCAACGTGACTACATCGGCCGCCCCAATCCGCTGTACTTCGCCGAGCGCCTCACCGAACACTGCGGTGGCGCGAAGATCTTCTTCAAGCGTGAAGAGCTCAACCACACCGGCGCGCACAAGGTGAACAACTGCATCGGCCAGGTGCTGCTAGCCAAGCGCATGGGCAAGAAACGCCTGATCGCCGAAACCGGCGCCGGCATGCACGGCGTGGCCACCGCCACTGTCGCGGCGCGCTTCGGCCTGCCCTGCGTGATCTACATGGGCGCCACCGACATCGAGCGCCAGCAGGCCAACGTGTTTCGCATGAAGCTGCTGGGCGCCGAGATCGTCCCGGTCACTGCCGGCACCGGCACCCTGAAGGACGCCATGAACGAGGCCCTGCGCTGGTTGATTTCATGTTGCAGTTTGTCGCACTTGAAACTCGGCCGTTTGTA
>NZ_JBNNVR010000071.1:0-29154 GCF_050280645.1 Pseudomonas sp. NPDC089554 | reverse complement strand
TGGACGTAGCTGTTCGACCTGCGCAACCGCACGTTCGGTATCCAGCCGGCAGGTAGCGGTATCGAAAGGCAGATCTTCGACCTCCACGTTGCCCTGCACGATCTGCTGCGGGTCGCGGCTCTCGACGTTGGCCACGGTGATGAAGCGCGGCAGCAGCTTGCCTTCGCTGTCCAGCAGGCAGAAGTACTTCTGGTTGTCCTGCATGGTGGTGATCAGCGCTTCCTGCGGCACTTCGAGGAAACGCTCCTCGAACGAGCACACCAGCGGCACAGGCCACTCGACCAGCGCGGTCACCTCATCCAGCAGCGCCGGCGGCACGATGGCGGTGCCTTCCTGCTGCATGGCCAGTTCTGCGGTGCGCTTGGCGATCAGCTCGCGGCGCTCGGCGAAGTCGGCCAGCACGTAGGCCTTGCGCAGGTCTTCAACGTAGTTGGCCGGGGCGGAAATAGTGATGTTCTGCGGCGCGTGGAAGCGGTGACCGCGGGACTCGCGGCCGGCTTTCTGCGAGAGGATGGTGCAGTCGACCACCTGCTCGCCCAGCAGCATCACCAGCCACTGGGTCGGGCGCACGAACTCTTCACGGCTGGCCGCCCAGCGCATGCGCTTGGGAATAGGCAGGTCGTTGAGCGAGTCTTCGACGATGGTCGGCAGCAGGCTGGCGGTAGCCTTGCCCGGAATGTGCTGGGAGAAGCGCAGCTTGGCGCCGCTCTGGTCGATTTCCGACAGCTCTACGCCGCACTTCTTGGCAAAACCCAGGGCCGCCTGGGTTGGCTGGCCTTCGGCGTTGAACGCCGCTTGCAGGGGCGGGCCGTCGATATTGATGCTGCGGTCGGGCTGCTGCACGTCGAGCTGGCGAATCAATACGGCCAGGCGGCGCGGCGCTGCGTATACCGACTTGCCGGTGTAGTTCAGGCCAGCGGCCTGCAGGCCTTTCTCGATGCCAGCCAGGAAGGCGTCGCCGAGGGTGGCGAGGGCCTTGGGTGGCAGCTCTTCGGTGCCCAGTTCAACCAGGAAATCTTGAGCACTCATTGTGCAGCCTCCAGCTTCGCCAACACTTCGTCACGCAGTTCAGGGGTCGCCATCGGGAAGCCCAGGCGTGCGCGGGCTTGCAGGTAGCTTTGCGCCACGTCCCTGGCCAGGGTACGCACACGCAGGATGTAGCGCTGGCGCTCGGTCACCGAGATGGCGCGGCGGGCGTCCAGCAGGTTGAAGGTGTGGGAGGCCTTCAACACCATTTCGTAGGTTGGCAGCGGCAGCTCCAGCTTGATCAGGCGGTTCGCTTCGCTTTCATAGAAGTCGAACAGCTCGAACAGTTTCTCGACGTTGGCGTGCTCGAAGTTGTAGGTCGACTGCTCCACTTCGTTCTGGTGGAACACATCGCCATAGGTGACCTTGCCGAACGGGCCGTCGGCCCAGACCAGGTCGTACACCGAGTCGACTCCCTGGATGTACATGGCCAGGCGCTCCAGGCCGTAGGTGATTTCACCGGTGACCGGGTAGCACTCGATACCGCCGACCTGCTGGAAGTAGGTGAACTGCGTCACCTCCATGCCGTTCAGCCAGATTTCCCAGCCCAGGCCCCAAGCGCCAAGGGTTGGCGACTCCCAGTTGTCTTCGACGAAGCGAATGTCGTGCACCAGTGGGTCCAGGCCGATGGCTTTCAGCGAACCCAGGTACAGCTCCTGGAAGTTGGCCGGGTTCGGCTTGAGCACCACCTGGAACTGATAGTAGTGCTGCAGGCGGTTGGGGTTTTCGCCATACCGCCCGTCGGCGGGGCGACGGCTGGGTTGCACGTAGGCGGCGTTCCAGGTCTCGGGGCCGACGGCGCGCAGGAAGGTCGCGGTGTGGAAAGTGCCGGCGCCTACTTCCATATCGTAGGGCTGAAGTACCACACAACCTTGAGCTGCCCAGTAGTTCTGCAGGGCGAGGATCAGGTCTTGGAAGGTACGCACGGCTGGCGTAGGCTGGCTCACGAAATTCACCTGTATCTGGGGATGCGGATGTAAAGAGCGGGAGTATAACCCGATTCGCCTCGCCCTCTACTCATTGGAGCCTTATGCCACGCTGCTTTTGGTGTACCGACGATCCGTTGTACCAGGCCTACCATGACCAGGAATGGGGAACGCCACAGCGTGACCCGGCGTTGCTCTTCGAGATGCTTTTGCTCGAAGGGTTCCAAGCGGGCCTTTCGTGGATCACCGTGCTGCGCAAACGCGAGCACTACCGCAAGGTGATGTTCGGCTTCGACCCGCATCAATTGGCGCAGATGAGCGACGCGCGTATCGAGGAATTACTGCTCGACCCCGGCATCATCCGCAACCGCCTGAAAGTCGCCGGCGCACGGCGCAATGCGCGGGCCTGGCTGGCGCTGGATAACCCGGGCGAGTGGCTGTGGTCGTTCGTCGGCGGTACGCCGAAGATCAACCATTTCAAAGGCCGCGCAGAGATGCCAGCGGTTACCGATGAAGCCAAGGCCATGAGCAAGGCCTTGCAGAAGAAGGGCTTCACCTTCGTCGGCCCGACCATCTGCTACGCCTTCATGCAAGCCACCGGCATGGTCATGGACCACACCACCGATTGCGATCGCTACGCCGCGCTGGCGCGCTGAAGCGCTACAATGCGCGCCTTGCAGAAATAAGGAATTTGCCTGTGGAAAAGTTCAAGGGCGCCGTGATGGTCGGGGTACTGCGCTTGTTCGCCAAGCTGCCCTGGGGCGCGGTACAGCGCGTTGGCGCTGGCATCGGCTGGCTGATGTGGAAAGTGCCCAACGGCTCGCGCAACGTGGTGCGCATCAACCTGGCCAAGTGCTTCCCGCAGATGAACCCGGCCGAGCGTGAGCAACTGGTGGGCCGTGCCCTGAAAGACATTGGCAAGTCGTTCGTGGAAAGCGCCTGTGCGTGGATCTGGCCGCCGCAGCGTTCGCTGGAGCTGGTCAAGGAAGTGCATGGCCTGGAAGTGCTGGAGCAGGCCCTGGCCTCGGGCAAGGGCGTGGTCGGCATCACCAGCCACCTGGGCAATTGGGAAGTGCTGAACCACTTCTATTGCAACCAGTGCAAACCGATCATCTTCTATCGCCCGCCCAAGTTGAAGGCCGTGGACGACCTGCTGCGCGAGCAACGGGTGCAGATGGGCAACCGCGTGGCGCCGTCGACCAAGGAAGGCATTCTCAGCGTGATCAAGGAAGTGCGTCGGGGTGGCCAGGTGGGCATTCCCGCCGACCCGGAGCCGGCCGAGTCCGCCGGGGTGTTCGTGCCGTTCCTCGGCACCCAGGCGCTGACCAGCAAGTTCGTGCCGAACATGCTCGCCGGTGGAAAGGCGGTGGGGGTGTTCCTGCATGCCCTGCGGCTGCCGGATGGGTCGGGGTTCAAGGTGTTCCTGGAAGCGGCGCCGGAAGAGATGTACAGCACTGACGTGAATGTATCGGCGGCGGCCATGAGCCGGGTGGTCGAGCGTTATGTGCGTGAGTACCCGAGCCAGTACATGTGGAGCATGAAGCGCTTCAAGAAGCGGCCAGCGGGCGAGGCGCGCTGGTACTGACCCCTGTAGGAGCGGGCTTGCCCGCGAACACCGGCTACACCGGTGCCATACACCGCGGTGCCTGGTTCGCGGGCAAGCCCGCTCCTACAGGGACGGCGTCAGCTTTGGGTTTTGTTGAGTTTTTTCAGAAACACCGTCATCTCTTTTTCAGCCTGCTTGTCGCCATGGGCCTGGGCCGCGACGATGCCATCCTCCCAAGCCTTGCGCGCCGCCTCTTTATCCCCTTGCAACTGATACGCCTTGCCCAGCAGCTTCCACGCCGCCGAATACTTAGGGTCCTGCTCTACGCAGCGCGCCAGGTGCACCGCAGCCTCGGCGCCGTTGCCTTCGTCCAGCCAAGCCTTGCCCAGGCCGAAGCGCAGCAGGGCGTTATCCACACCCTTGGCCAGCATCTTTTCCAGCGATTCGCGCATCGTCTCTCTCCTTAGAAGAAGCTCAGGCCCACGTGGAACAGCTTCTCCACGTCGCGAATATGCTTTTTATCCACAACGAACAGAATCACGTGGTCGCCCGCCTCGATCACAGTATCGTCGTGGGCGATCAGCACCTCTTCGTCGCGGATGATCGCGCCGATGGTGGTGCCCGGCGGCAAGGCGATGTGCTCGATGGCCTTGCCGATCACCTTGCTCGACTTCGAGTCGCCGTGGGCCACCGCCTCGATGGCTTCGGCCGCACCCCGGCGCAGCGAGTGCACGCTGACGATGTCGCCGCGGCGCACGTGGGCCAGCAAGGTGCCGATGGTCGCCAGCTGCGGGCTGATGGCGATGTCGATATCGCCGCCCTGCACCAGGTCGACGTAGGCCGGGTTGTTGATCAGTGTCATCACCTTGCGCGCGCCCAGGCGCTTGGCCAGCAGCGACGACATGATGTTGGCCTCGTCGTCGTTGGTCAGGGCCAGGAAGATATCCGCCTCGGCGATGTTCTCTTCGAGCATCAGGTCCTTGTCCGAAGCGCTGCCTTGCAGCACCACGGTGCTTTCCAGGGTGTCGGAAAGGTAGCGGCAGCGCGTAGGGTTCATCTCGATGATCTTCACCTGGTAGCGGCTCTCGATGGCCTCGGCCAGGCGCTCGCCGATCTGCCCGCCACCGGCGATCACCACGCGCTTGTTGGTTTCATCGAGACGCCGCAGCTCGCCCATCACCGCGCGAATGTCCTTTTTCGCGGCGATGAAGAACACCTCGTCGTCGGCCTCGATCACTGTGTCGCCATGGGGCTTGATCGGCCGGTCGCGGCGGAAGATGGCGGCCACGCGGGTGTCGACGTTGGGCATGTGGGCGCGGATCTGGCGCAGCTGCTGGCCCACCAATGGGCCGCCGTAGTAGGCCTTGACCGCCACCAGCTGGGCCTTGCCCTCGGCGAAGTCGATGACCTGCAAGGCGCCGGGGTGCTCGATCAGGCGCTTGATGTAGTTGGTTACCACCTGTTCGGGGCTGATCAGCACGTCGACCGGGATGTGGTCGTTGTCGAACAGTTCCTCGCGGGTGAGGTAGGCCGACTCGCGCACCCGGGCGATCTTGGTCGGGGTGTGGAACAGCGAATAGGCCACCTGGCAGGCGACCATGTTGGTTTCGTCGCTGTTGGTCACCGCCACCAGCATGTCGGCGTCGTCGGCACCGGCCTGGCGCAGCACCGTCGGCAGCGAGCCACGGCCCTGCACGGTGCGGATATCGAGGCGGTCGCCGAGGTCGCGCAGGCGGTCGCCATCGGTGTCGACCACGGTGATGTCGTTCGCTTCGCTGGCCAGGTGTTCTGCCAGCGTGCCGCCTACCTGGCCTGCGCCGAGGATGATGATCTTCATCCGCTACTCCCTACCCTTCTTGTTCTTACCCGCGTGAGGCGGCGATTTTAATCAGCTTGGCATAGTAGAAGCCGTCGTGGCCGCCTTCCTGGGCCAGCAGCTGGCGGCCGTGGGGCTGGCGCAGGCCGGCTTCGGTGGCCAGGTCCAGCTCGCGGGCACCGGGGGTGCGGGCGAGGAAGGCTTCGATCACTTCGGTGTTTTCCGTGGGCAGGCTGGAGCAGGTGGCGTACAGCAACATGCCGCCCACTTCCAGGGTGGGCCACAGGGCATCGAGCAACTCGCCTTGCAAGGCGGCCAGGGCGGGGATGTCGTCGGCCTGGCGGGTCAGCTTGATGTCCGGGTGGCGGCGGATCACGCCGGTGGCCGAGCATGGTGCGTCGAGCAGGATGCGCTGGAACGGCTTGCCGTCCCACCAGCTGGCGGTGTCGCGGGCATCGCAGGCAATCAGCTCGGCGTCGAGCTTGAGGCGGTCGAGGTTTTCGCGCACCCGGGTCAGGCGCTTGGCTTCCAGGTCGATGGCGACCATGTGCGCAAGGCCCGGTTCGGCTTCGAGCAGGTGGCAGGTCTTGCCGCCGGGGGCGCAGCAGGCGTCGAGCACGCGTTGGCCGGGCGCCAGTTCCAGCAGGTCGGCGGACAGCTGCGCGGCTTCATCCTGCACGCTCACCCAACCTTCGGCGAAGCCGGGCAGGCCGCGTACGTCGCAGGCTTCATCCAGAACGATGCCATCGCGGCTGTACTGGCAAGGATTGGCTGAGATACCGGCCTCGGCCAGCAGCGCCAGGTAGGCATCACGGCTGTGATGGCGACGGTTGACCCGCAGGATCATCGGCGGGTGCGCGTTGTTGGCCGCGCAAATGGCTTCCCACTGCTCGGGCCAGAAGGCTTTCAGCGCCTTCTGCAACCAGCGTGGGTGGGCGGTGCGCACCACCGGGTCGCGCTCCATGTCGGCCAGCAGCGCCTCGCCTTCGCGCTGGGCGCGGCGCAGCACGGCATTGAGCAGGCCCTTGGCCCAGGGCTTCTTGAGCTTGTCGGCGCAACCCACCGTTTCGCCGAGGGCGGCGTGGGCCGGAATGCGCGTGTAGAACAGCTGGTACAGGCCCACCAGCAGCAGCGCGTGCACGTCGGCATCGGCAGCCTTGAAGGGCTTTTGCAGCAGTTGCGCGGCCAGCAGTTCCAGGCGCGGCTGCCAGCGGGCGGTACCGAAGGCCAGGTCCTGGACCAGGCCGCGGTCGCGTTCCTCGACCTTGTCCAGTTGTGCGGGCAACGAGCTGTTCAGCGAGGCCTTGCCGCTGAGCACGGCGGCCAGGGCGCGAGCGGCAGCCAGGCGTGGGTTCATTGGCCGAGCACCTTGCCACTGGCGAATTTCTCGCGGCGGCTGTTGAACAGGTCGCTGAAGGCCAGCGCCTTGCCGCCGGGCAGTTGCAGGCGGGTGAGGCTCAGGGCGGCGTCACCGCAAGCGACGACCAGGCCGTCCTTGCTGGCGCTGAGGATTTCACCAGGGGCGCCCTGGCCTGTGGATAAGGTGGCGGCGAGCACCTTCACGCTTTCGCCGTCGAGGGTGCTGTGGCACACCGGCCAAGGGTTGAACGCACGAATCAGGCGTTCCAGCTCAACGGCCGGGCGGCTCCAATCCAGGCGGGCTTCGTCCTTGTTCAGTTTGTGCGCGTAGGTGGCCAGGGCATCGTCCTGCACCTCGCCTTGCAGCGAGCCGTCGGCCAAGCCGGCGATGGCCTGGATCACGGCAGGCGGGCCCATTTCGGCCAGGCGGTCGTGCAAGGTGCCGCCGGTGTCTTCGGCGCTGATCGGGGTGGTGACCTTGAGCAGCATGGGGCCGGTGTCCAGGCCCGCTTCCATGCGCATCACGGTTACGCCGCTTTCGGCATCGCCCGCTTCCACGGCGCGCTGGATCGGCGCCGCACCGCGCCAGCGTGGCAGCAGCGAGGCGTGGCTGTTGATGCAGCCCAGGCGCGGGATATCCAGCACGGCTTGCGGCAGGATCAGGCCGTAGGCGACCACCACCATCAGGTCGGGCTCGAGCGCGGCCAGTTCAGCCTGGGCTTCGGCGTTGCGCAGGGTGGGCGGCTGCAACACCGGGATGTCGTGGGCCACGGCCAGTGCCTTGACGGCACTCGGCATCAGCTTCTGGCCACGGCCTGCGGGGCGGTCGGGCTGGGTGTAGACGGCCACGATCTCGTAAGGGCTGTCGAGCAGGGCCTTGAGGTGTTCGGCGGCAAACTCTGGAGTGCCTGCGAAGACGATGCGCATGGAGTTCTCGCTTGCGAAAAGAAAAAGGCTTGCCGGAGCAAGCCTTTGGAAGGTGGGGATCAGGCTTGCTGGCGGTGCTGCTTTTCCAGCTTTTTCTTGATCCGGTCGCGTTTGAGTTGGGACAGGTAGTCGACGAACAGCTTGCCGTTGAGGTGGTCGAACTCGTGCTGCACGCACACCGCCAGCAGGCCTTCGGCCTCGAGCTCGTAGGGCTTGCCGTCACGGTCCTGGGCTTTCACCCGCACACGCAGAGGGCGGTCGACGTTCTCGTAGAAACCAGGCACCGACAGGCAGCCTTCCTGGTACTGGCCCATGTCGTGGGTCAGCTCTTCGACCGTGGGGTTGATAAAGACCCGTGGTTCGCTGCGGTCTTCGCTCAGGTCCATCACCACGACCTGCTTGTGCACGTTGACCTGGGTGGCGGCCAGGCCGATGCCGGGCGCTTCGTACATGGTTTCGAACATGTCGTCGATCAGCTGGCTCAAGGCGGCGTCGAACTCGGTCACCGGTTTGGCGAGGGTGCGCAGGCGCGGGTCAGGGAATTCGAGAATGTTCAGAATGGCCATAGGGGTCAGGCAGTCACTGTGCGTTGGTTGAAAACTAAGCACACATAATAAAGGGTATTGGCGGATTCGGCACCTGGGATTGCTCGGCTAGGGTTTGGCAGTGGGCACGCTGCCCACGCTAATCGACAGCTTGTCAAAGTATTATCAACAAAGTTATCCACAGCTTGTGCCACGTGGATAGCCCCTCGCCGATCAAGGAAGATCTGCCATGAGTATTGCGCTTTCCCCCACTTGCCCGCCCGCCGAACTGGAAGCGCGGCTGCGTCTTCATCGTCTTCCCGAGGTTGGTTTGCGCCGGTTTCGCACGCTTGTCGAAGCTTTCGGTAGCGCCTCTTCGGCACTCGCTGCGCCCGCCAGCGCCTGGCGCAGCCTTGGCTTGCCAGCGGCGAGCGCCGAGGCCCGTCGACACCCCGAAGTACGTGATGGCGCCAGCGCCGCAATGGCCTGGCTAGAGCACCCGGGCCAGCATTTACTGATGTGGGACAGCCCTGGCTACCCGGCCTTGCTCGCTGAAATCGACGATGCTCCGCCGCTGTTGTTCGTGGCCGGCAACCCGCTTTTGCTCGAGCGCCCACAGTTGGCGATCGTCGGCAGCCGCCGGGCAACGCCGCCCGCGTTGGATACCGCCGGCGCATTCGCCCGCTGTCTTTGTCGGGCGGGTTTCACCATTACCAGCGGTCTGGCGGTGGGCATCGACGGTGCCGCTCATCGGGCGGTGCTGGAGGCTGGCGGTGACACCATTGGCGTGCTGGGCACGGGCCTTGAAAAATTTTATCCACAGCGCCACCGCCGCTTGGCCGACGCGATGATCGAGCGTGGTGGCGCGCTGGTTTCCGAATTTCCGCTGGATACCGAACCGCAACCGGCTAACTTCCCTCGGCGCAACCGCATCATCAGCGGGTTGTCGCTTGGCGTGCTGGTGGTGGAGGCCAGCCCGGCCAGCGGTTCGTTGATTACTGCACGCCTGGCGGCCGAACAGGGGCGCGAGGTGTATGCCATTCCAGGGTCGATCCATCACCCTGGCGCCAAGGGCTGCCACCAGTTGATTCGCGATGGCGCGCTGCTGGTGGAAAGCGCCGAGCAGATACTCGACAGCCTGCGCGGCTGGCAGAACCTGCCACCTGCACCTGCCAACGAACCGGCCCACCCGCTGCTGGCCTTGCTCATCGCCGCGCCGCAGACCACCGAAGGGCTAGTCCACCACACGGGCCAGCCGCTGGCGCAGGTATTGGCCAGCCTCAGCGAACTGGAGCTGGCAGGGCGGGTCAGCAATGAAGCCGGGCGTTGGTTTGCCCGCCCGGGCTAAGTAAACTGCGCCTCAGCCTTTACGCGGAGAGACAGCAATGGTGAGCAGTTGGCGTGTGCAACAAGCCGCACGTGAGGTTCGGGCGGGCGCGGTGATCGCATACCCCACGGAGGCGGTCTGGGGCCTGGGCTGCGACCCTTGGAACGAAGACGCGGTGTACCGCCTGCTGGCGCTGAAGTCGCGTCCTGTGGACAAGGGCTTGATCCTGATCGCCGACAACATCAACCAGTTCGACTTCCTGTTCGAAGACTTCCCCCAGGACTGGATCGACCGCATGGCGGCCACCTGGCCGGGGCCGAACACCTGGCTGGTGCCACACCAGGACCTGTTGCCCGAGTGGGTGACCGGCCAGCACGACACCGTGGCGCTGCGGGTCAGCGACCACCCGCTGGTACGCGAGCTGTGCGCGTTGGTGGGGCCGCTGATTTCCACCTCCTGCAACCCAGGTGGGCGCCCGGCGGCCAAGACCCGGTTGCGGGTAGAGCAGTATTTCCGCGGTGATCTCGACCTGGTGCTGGGTGGTGCGTTGGGTGGGCGCAAGAACCCTAGCCTGATTCGTAACCTGGCGACTGGGGAAGTCGTCCGACCGGGCTGAGCAGATCCTGTGGGAGCGGGCTTCGCCCGTGATCGCGGCACAAGGCCGCTCCCACAGGTTTCGAGCCGTTCTTGGGAGCGACGCTAAGCCTGTGGGGTTTACCCGCGAAAAGGACACCGCAGACTCAGGCTTTTCTGATGGGTAGTGCGCAAATAGGGAAATATCCTACGCAGCCTGTCGACCGCCATTACCTTCTCAGTGGGAACTCCTACCTCTAGGCTCCAGACCGTCGCCGAACAACTTGGCGATCGGGTGTGGTAACCCGGGAAAATTGAGAAAGACGATGCCGCTATGGCGGTTGTGCGCGGGAGGCTTTCGGGCCTACCGGGGTCTTTGTCTTTTCTCCTCCGGCTTACCACCCCGCGTACAGCTGCCACCCTTCATTCGTGTGGTAACGAGTGTTGTGTCAGCGCCTTAGAGCGAGAAAAGGACATGACGAAAAAGATAGTCCCCAACCCACCCCTCCCCGAAACCACTCAACACCCCTTCGGCCGCTGCGACGCCGGCCACCCGCCGCTGTTCACCGTAAACCCCAATCTCTCTGCCCATGACGCCCTGGTGCACGTAGCGCTCTACCTGCGCTGCGCCTACGAAACCGGCATCAAGGCGCTCGAGCACTTGCATGGCGATGGCCGGGGCATGTACTGGGCGAGCCTGCATTCGATCGAAATGGCGGAAGGGCTGGTGGAAGCGATGGTCAATGGCATCGAGTCAGCGCCAGCGGTGAAGAAACCTATCGGCTGAGCTGACGCAATCGCGGGGCAAGCACGCGCCTAAAAAGGAGCATGCGCCCCGCACATTTCGGAAAAGCCCTACACCGCTTCACGAAAGCCATCACCTTTGCGGCGAAGCGGTCGAAAATTAAGCTTCCCACCCACACGAATTCCCGACTATGGGTTCTTTGAAGGTTGTACCTAGACTTGTACAATGCTCACATTGCCCGCAGCCGACCCACGGCGGATCGGGCAAGCCCTATCGCCCTTCGGGGTCGTGAAAACCTGATCCAGGCGAGCCCTGGGAAGGATTCGGAAGATATGCACGTACTGACTTTTAGCCAGGCTCGCGCCGACCTGAAGCAGACGATGGATGATGTGTGTCGGGATCATGAGCCCGCTATCATCACGCGCCAGCGTGGTGAACCTGTGGTCATGATTTCCCTGGAAGACTACAACGGCATGCAAGAGACGATGTACCTGTTGGGCACGTCGGCGAATGCCAAGCGGTTGCGCGCCTCCATCGATCAGCTGCGGTCGGGTAAGGCTGTCACCCATGAGCTGACCCTTGATGAACATGAAGTCAAAGCAACGCAACAAGACTGAGGCCAGAGAATCCGTCAGCGTTGCGTTTACCGCCGAGGGCTGGGAGGACTACAGCCATTGGAAAAACGCGGATGCCGGTATCTTCGACACAGTCAATGCGCTGATTAAAGAGTGCCTGCGTACACCGTTCAGAGGTACGGGAAAGCCCGAGCCACTCAAGGGTGATTTGTCCGGTTTCTGGTCCCGCCGCATCACCCGTGAGCACCGTTTGGTGTACCTGGTAGAGGGGGGGCGGCTCACCGTCTTGCAGTGCCGGTTCCATTACGACGATTGATGCGGCTGCAGGAGCGGGCAAGCCCGCTCCAGATAGTGTGCGAATCAGGGCAACAGCACAGTCGAACCGACAGTACGCCGCGCCGACAACTCAGTCTGCGCCTTCGCCGCCTCAGCCAGCGGATACCGCTGCTGGATATCCACCACCAACTTGCCGCTGGCAATCATGGCGAACAGGTCATCGGCCATCGCCTGGGTGTTCTCGGCATTGTTGGCATAACTCGCCAAGGTCGGCCGGGTGACATACAGCGAGCCTTTCTGCGCCAGAATCCCCAGGTTCACCCCGCTCACCGCGCCCGAGGCGTTGCCGAAGCTCACCATCAGCCCACGCAGCTTCAGGCAATCCAGCGAGGTCAGCCAGGTTTCGGCGCCCACGCCGTCGTACACCACGGCGCACTTTTGCCCATCGGTCAGCTCCAGCACGCGCTGGGCCACGTCTTCGTGGCTGTAGTCGATGGTCGCCCATGCCCCCAACGCCTTGGCCCGTTCGGCCTTCTCGGCACTGCTGACGGTGCCGATCAGCTTGGCGCCCAGGGCTTTGGCCCATTGGCAGGCCAGCGAGCCCACGCCACCGGCGGCGGCATGGAACAGAATCACATCGCCAGGCTGCACGGCGTAGGTTTGCTTGAGCAGGTACTGCACGGTCAGGCCCTTGAGCATCACCGCCGCAGCTTGCTCGAAGCTGACGCCCTCGGGCAGCTTCACTAGGTTGGCCGCCGGCAGCGTATGCACCTCGCTGTACGCGCCCAGCGGGCCGCCCGCGTAGGCGACGCGGTCACCCACCTTGAGCCGGGTCACGCCCTCACCCACCGCCTCGACCACCCCGGCGCCTTCGGTGCCGAGGCCTGAAGGCAGCGCGGGCGGCGCGTAGAGCCCGTTGCGGAAATAGGTATCGATGAAGTTAAGGCCGATGGCGTGGTTACGCACACGCACCTGCTGCGGGCCGGGTGGTGCCGGGTCGAACTCGACCAGTTGCAGGACTTCCGGGCCGCCATGCTGGCTGAACTGAATTCGCTTGGCCATCACACACTCCTGTCGTCGCGATCTCAAAGGCCCTCTATCGGACGCCTTTGCCTGATCGGCGTCAACTGCGGGGTGCTACCTGCCGGTGGTATGCTACGCGGCGAATTTCTTCACTGTTCTGCCAGGTGACCCGATGACCAGCCGTACCGAGGCCGTGAAGGCCTACCTGCTCGACCTGCAAGACCGCATCTGCACTGCCATCGAGAACGAAGACGGCGGCGCGCGCTTCGTCGAGGATGCCTGGGTGCGCGAAGCCGGTGGCGGGGGCCGCACGCGGGTCATCAGCGAAGGCCAGGTGGTCGAGAAAGGCGGGGTCAACTTCTCCCATGTGTTCGGCGCCGGCCTGCCGCCTTCGGCCAGTGCCCATCGCCCCGAGCTGGCAGGCCGTGGCTTCGAAGCCCTGGGCGTGTCGTTGGTGATTCACCCGCACAACCCGCATGTGCCCACCTCCCACGCCAACGTGCGCTTCTTCATCGCCGAGAAGGAAGGCGAAGAGCCGGTGTGGTGGTTCGGCGGCGGCTTCGACCTGACCCCGTACTATGGCAATGAAGAAGACTGCATCCATTGGCACCGGGTCGCCGAGCAGGCCTGTGCGCCATTCGGTGCAGACGTATACCCGCGCTACAAGGCCTGGTGCGACCGCTACTTCCACCTCAAGCACCGCGGCGAGCCGCGTGGCATTGGCGGGTTGTTCTTCGACGACCTCAACGAGTGGGATTTCGACACCTGCTTCGCTTTCATCCGCGCCATTGGCGATGCCTACGTCGAGGCTTACCTGCCGATCATCCAGCGCCGCAAGAACACGCCTTACACCGCGCAGCAGCGCGAGTTCCAGGAATACCGTCGCGGCCGCTACGTAGAATTTAACCTGGTGTACGACCGCGGCACGCTGTTCGGCCTGCAATCGGGCGGGCGTACCGAGTCGATCCTCATGTCGCTGCCACCCCAGGTGCGCTGGGGCTATGACTGGAAGGCCGAGCCCGGCAGCGAAGAAGCGCGCCTGACCGACTACTTCCTCACCGACCGCGACTGGCTTGCCCAGTAGCCCCTGTGGATAACCGAGTGCACCCCATGGACCAGTACGTCGTTTTCGGCAACCCCATCGGCCACAGCAAGTCGCCGTTGATCCACCGCCTGTTCGCCGACCAGACCGGCCAGGCCCTGGAATACAACACCCTGCTGGCGCCGTTGGACGAGTTCAGCGACTGCGCCCGAGGCTTCTTCAAGCAAGGTAGCGGCGCCAACGTGACCGTGCCGTTCAAGGAAGAAGCCTTCCGCCTGTGCGACCACCTCACCCCACGCGCCCAGCGTGCTGGCGCAGTGAATACCCTGGTGAAGCAGGCCGACGGCACGCTGCTGGGCGACAACACCGATGGTGCGGGCCTGGTGCGCGACCTGACGGTGAATGCCGGGGTCGAGCTCGCGGGCAAGCGCATTCTCGTTTTGGGTGCCGGTGGTGCGGTGCGTGGGGTGCTGGAGCCGATCCTGGCGCATCGGCCGCAATCGCTGGTGGTGGCCAACCGCACGGTGGAGAAGGCCGAGCAGCTGGCCCGTGAATTCGACGCGCTGGGCCCGGTGGTGGCCAGCGGTTTTGCCTGGCTGCGCGAGCCGGTTGACGTCATCATCAATGCCACTTCGGCGAGCCTTTCCGGTGAGTTGCCGCCGATAGCCGAAAGCCTGGTCGAAGCCGGGCGCACGGTGTGCTACGACATGATGTACGCCAAGGAGCCTACGCCGTTCTGCCGCTGGGCCAGCCAGCTGGGCGCGGCGAAGGTGCTGGATGGCTTGGGGATGCTCGCTGAGCAGGCGGCCGAGGCATTCTTCGTGTGGCGCGGCGTGCGGCCAGAGACCGGGCCGGTGCTGGATGAGCTGCGGCGCCAGTTGGCGCGCGCATGAGCTAGCGCGGCGGCGTCATCGCAGCACGAGCCCACACGGGTTCTGTTCAGTGCCTGGCGAACGCCGCGTGCAACTCGGCGACGGTCTCGAAATGAAACGCCGGCGCCTCGGCCACCAGCTCTTCCCGGCTACCGAAGCCATACCCCACCGCCACCGCCTGCAAGCCGTTGCTGTGTGCGCCGATCAGGTCGTGCTTGCGGTCGCCGATCATCAGTGTCTGCGCCGGGTCCAGCCTTTCTTCATCCAGCAGGTGGCGAATCAGCTCGACCTTGTTGGTGCGGGTGCCATCCAGCTCGCTGCCGTAGATCACCTTGAAGTGCTGGTCGAAAGCAAAATGCCGGGCGATCTCGCGGGCGAACTCCCAGGGCTTGGAGGTGGCCACGTACAGTGTACGGCCTTGGCCGCTCAGGGTTTCCAGCAGCTGCGGCACGCCGTCGAACACCAGGTTCTCGTACAGGCCAGTGACGCGGAAGCGCTCGCGGTAGAAGTTCACCGCCTCCCAGGCCTTGGCCTCGTCGAACGCGTAGGCGTGCATGAACTGCTGCAACAGGGGCGGGCCGATGAAGTGCTCCAGGCGCGCCAGGTCCGGTTCGTCGATGCCCAGCTTGGCCAGGGCGTACTGGATCGAACGGGTAATGCCCAGGCGTGGGTCGGTCAGGGTGCCGTCGAGGTCGAAGAGGATGTTCTGCTGGTGCATGTCGTGCGGTCCACTCGGGTTGTTCGGGGAAGCCATCAAGGTTGGTCGTAGCCTTCGGCCAGGTGCTGGTCCTTGAGCTTCACGTAGTTCGCCGCGCTGTAGGGGAAGAACGCGCGTTCCTTGTCAGTCAGTTGCCGTGCCTGCTTCACCGGGCTGCCGACGTACAGGTAGCCGCTTTCCAGGCGCTTGCCCGGCGGCACCAGGCTGCCGGCACCGATGATCACTTCGTCCTCGACGATGGCGCCGTCCATGATGGTGCTGCCCATGCCGACCAGGATGCGGTTGCCCAGGGTACAGCCATGCAGCATGACCTTGTGGCCGATGGTCACCTCGTCGCCGATGATCAGCGGGAAGCCGTCCGGGTTGAAGGGCCCGGCGTGGGTGATGTGCAGCACGCTGGCGTCCTGCACGCTGGTGCGGGCGCCAATGCGGATGCGGTGCATGTCGCCGCGGATCACGGTCAACGGCCAGACCGAGCTGTCCTCGCCGATCTGCACGTCGCCCAGAACCACCGCCGAACGGTCGACGAAGGCCCGTGGCCCAAGGCTTGGCGTGTGTTGCTGGAAGGTTCGAATGGCCATGATAGCGCCCCTCTTGAATGCCGATAGGCAGGCTGCCTGCTGCGGTCGGCGTCGATTGTAATTAAGATGGGCGAGTGTTTCTCCTGCCAAGGTATCCAAACCGTGAGTGCGAACAATCCACTTCTGCAGTCTTACGATCTGCCGCCCTTCTCGGCGATCCGTGCCGAACACGTGTTGCCGGCCATCGAGCAGATCCTGGCCGACAACCGCAAGGCCATCGCCGATATCCTCGAGCAGCAGGGCAACAACCCCACCTGGGCTGGCCTGGTGCTGGCCATGGATGAACTCAACGACCGCCTGGGCGCGGCCTGGAGCCCGGTCAGCCACCTCAATGCAGTGTGCAACAGCAAGGAGCTGCGCGAGGCCTATGAGTCGTGCCTGCCGGCCCTGAGCGCCTACTCCACCGAGCTGGGGCAGAACCGCGCGCTGTTCGACGCCTACCAGGCCCTGGCCAACGGCCCAGAGGCTGCCAGCTTCGACGTGGCGCAGAAAACAATTCTCGACCACGCCCTGCGTGACTTCCGCCTGTCGGGTATCGACCTGCCGGCCGAGCAGCAGCAGCGCTACGCCGAGGTGCAGAGCCGCCTGAGCGAGCTGGGCAGCCGCTTCTCCAACCAGCTGCTCGACGCCACCCAGGCCTGGACCAAGCACATCACCGACGAGGCGGCCCTGGCCGGCCTGACCGACTCGGCCAAGGCGCAAATGGCCGCCGCCGCCCAGGCCAAGGGCCTCGAGGGCTGGCTGATCACCCTGGAGTTCCCCAGCTACTACGCGGTGATGACCTACGCCAGCGACCGCGCCCTGCGTGAAGAACTCTACGCCGCCTACTGCACCCGCGCCTCCGACCAAGGCACCCATGCTGGCCAGTTCGACAACGGCCCGGTGATGGCCGAAATCCTCGACCTACGCCAGGAATTGGCCAAGCTGCTGGGCTACGCCAACTTCGCCGAGCTGAGCCTGGCCACCAAGATGGCCGAGTCCAGCGACCAGGTGCTGAGCTTCCTGCGCGATCTGGCCAAGCGTTCCAAGCCATTCGCCGCCCAGGACCTCGAGCAGCTCAAGGCCTATGCCGCCGAGCAGGGCACCCCTGAGCTGGCCAGCTGGGATGCCGGCTACTTCGGCGAAAAACTGCGCGAGCAGCGCTACAGCGTGTCGCAGGAAACCCTGCGCGCGTACTTCCCGGTCGACAAGGTGCTGTCTGGCCTGTTCGCCATCGTGCAGCGCCTGTACGGCATTGAAATCGCCGAGCTCAAGGGCTTCGACGCCTGGCACCCCGACGTACGCCTGTTCGAGATCAAGGAAAACGGCCAGCACGTCGGCCGCTTCTTCTTCGACCTCTATGCCCGCGCCAACAAGCGTGGCGGCGCCTGGATGGACGGCGCCCGCGACCGCCGCCGCACCGCAACCGGCAGCCTGCAAAGCCCGGTGGCGAACCTTGTGTGCAACTTCACCCCGGCAGCCCCTGGCAAGCCTGCGCTGCTGACCCACGATGAAGTGACCACGCTGTTCCACGAGTTCGGCCATGGCCTGCACCACCTGCTGACCCGCATCGAGCATGCTGGCGTTTCCGGCATCAACGGCGTGGCCTGGGATGCGGTGGAGCTGCCGAGCCAGTTCATGGAGAACTGGTGCTGGGAGCCCGAGGGCCTGGCGCTGATCTCCGGCCACTATGAAACCGGCGAGCCACTGCCCCAGGACCTGCTCGACAAGATGCTGGCAGCGAAGAACTTCCAGTCCGGCATGATGATGGTGCGCCAGCTGGAGTTCTCGCTGTTCGACTTTGAGCTGCACGCCACCCATGGCGATGGCCGCAGCGTGCTGCAGGTGCTCGAAGGGGTGCGCGACGAGGTATCGGTGATGCGCCCGCCGGCTTACAACCGCTTCCCCAACAGCTTCGCGCACATCTTCGCCGGCGGTTATGCGGCCGGTTACTACAGTTACAAGTGGGCTGAGGTGCTGTCGGCCGATGCCTTCTCGCGCTTCGAGGAAGAAGGCGTGCTGAACGCCGAGACCGGCCGTGCCTTCCGTGAGGCCATCCTGGCCCGTGGCGGCTCTCGCGAACCGATGGTGCTGTTCGTCGACTTCCGTGGCCGCGAGCCATCCATCGATGCACTGCTGCGCCATAGTGGTTTGAGCGAGGACGCAGCGGCATGAGCGAGGTGCTTGTGAACAAGACCAAGAAGCGCTTCATCGCCGGGGCGGTATGCCCGGCGTGCAGCGAGCCCGACAAACTCATGATGTGGAGCGAAGACGACGTGCCGCACCGTGAGTGCGTGGCTTGCGGCTTCACCGACACCCTCAACGAGCAGGGGCTGTCGGTGCCCAAGGAGCTGGGCACGCGGGTCAACCAGCTGGCGCCCAAGGCGGCGGCGACGCCGGTCAAGGTGCAGGCGGTGCAGTTCTTCCCGAACCCGAAGTTGAAGAAGCCTCAGTAACGGCTGGGTAATTCCGCCCACTGGCACTGGTGTAAACGAGAAACCCGGATTACTGTATATAAATACAGCTATCCGGGTTTCCTCATCATGACGCCAACCTCCTTGCGCGGCCGTGGCACCGCCAGCAACCCGCACAACCGCTTCGCCCCAAGCCGTTCCGTGGTCGAGGACGACGGCTGGCACCAGGAAGTCCCGCCCACCCAAGGCACCGAGGTGCGGGTGGAACTGGCCAAGACCATCATCAGCCGCAACACCTCCCCCGACCTGCCTTTCGATCGCGCCATCAACCCCTACCGCGGTTGTGAGCACGGCTGCATCTACTGCTATGCCCGCCCCAGCCACGCCTACTGGGATCTCTCCCCGGGCCTGGACTTCGAAACCAAGCTGATCGCCAAGACCAACGCCGCCGAAGTGCTCGAGCAGCAACTGAGCAAGCCGGGTTACCAATGCGCGCCGATCAACCTGGGCTCCAACACCGACCCTTACCAGCCCATCGAGCGCGAGCAGCGTCTGACCCGCCGCGTGCTCGAAGTGCTGCTGCGCTATCGTCACCCGGTCACCATCGTCACCAAAGGTTCGTTGGTGCTGCGCGACCTCGACTTGCTGTCGGAGCTGGCCAGCCAGCGCCTGGCGCGGGTGATGATCAGCCTCACCACCCTGGACGACGAACTCAAGCGCACCCTCGAACCCCGCGCGGCGGCGCCCAAGGCGCGTCTGCGGGCGATCCGCGTGCTGCGCGAAGCCGGTGTGCCCGTGGGCGTGTTGTGTTCGCCGATGATCCCGATGGTCAACGACCACGAACTGGAGCGCCTGCTGGAAGCGGCGAAAGAGGCCGGCGCGCAGAGCGCGGCCTACATGCTGCTGCGCTTGCCGCTGGAGGTGGCGCCCCTGTTCGAGCAATGGCTGCACGACCACCACCCGCAGCGCGCGGCCCATGTGCTGAGCCTGATCCGCCAGAGCCGCGGTGGCGAGCTGTACGACAGCCGCTTCGGTGCCCGCATGCGTGGCGAAGGCGTGTTCGCTGATCTGCTGGCGCAGCGTTTTGCCAAGGCCATGCGGCGTTTGGGCTTCGAGGGGCGGGAATCGCTGACGCTGGATTGCACGGCGTTCTGCCCGCCAGGGCGGCAGATGGGGTTGTTCTGAGCCTGGGCTTCCCCGTCGTAAGTTCGACGCGGGGTCTTTTCCTACCTCTAAACCTTACTCATACAAGCCAATAATTTCATGCTGGGGTATTGGCGATTGATGCTTTTTTGCTATTATCGAATGCCCACCTGAATTTCCTGGAACGCCCGTTCTAGAGCCTTCGAATTCAGTTTCAGTTAAGTTTTCTCCCGTAGCGTAGGAAATCAGTCAGCAGCGACTGTGATTAATGGCCTGTGCGTGTCATCTAATTCTCCGCATAGCCAGAATCTTTCCCCGGTAATATGGACCGTACCTACAAACCGTCAAGAGGATGAATCATGCCCGTCAAGGACCCATCCAAGCCCGCTCCGGACGTTCCTGCCGAGAGCGCCGATGTCGCCCTGAAGCACATCGTCGACGGCTTCCTGAAGTTTCACCATGACGTCTTCCCCGAGCAGCAAGAGCTGTTCAAGAAGCTCGCCACCGCGCAGACGCCGCGCGCCATGTTCATCACCTGCGCCGACTCGCGCATCGTCCCCGAGCTGATTACCCAGAGCTCGCCAGGCGACCTGTTCGTCACCCGTAACGTCGGCAACGTGGTGCCGCCGTATGGCCAGATGAACGGCGGCGTTTCCAGCGCCATCGAGTACGCCGTGCTGGCCCTGGGCGTGCACCACATCATCGTCTGCGGCCACTCCGATTGTGGTGCAATGCGCGCGGTGCTCAACCCGCAATCGCTGACCAAGATGCCAACCGTTTCCGCTTGGCTGCGCCATGCCGAAGTGGCGCGTACCGTGGTCGAGAACAATTGTTCTTGCGACACCGAACACGAGAGCATGCAGGTGCTGACCAAGGAAAACGTCATCGCCCAGCTGCACCACTTGCGCACCCACCCGTCGGTGGCTTCGCGCCTGGCGGCCGGCCAGCTGTACATCCATGGCTGGCTGTACGACATCGAGACCAGCCGTATCGAAGCCTACGATGCCGCCACCGACCGCTTCCTGCCGCTGACCGCCGGCGAGCCCATTCCAAGCGCCACTCCGAGAGGCCGCTACTAAGCGACCCTTCCACCCGAAGAAACCTTGAATAGCCGGCTGCGCCCCTGAGGCGCGGCACGGTCTTCGGCTGCCTTGAATTTCCCTGTCTGCCCTGCCGGCAAGCCCGCTGGTGGCCCGTGCCTGCGCGCAATTCAGGGAACCCCCGTGCCCTCGGTCAGAGGAATGGCCGAGCGATAGAAAAGGAGCGTTACGGTGAATACGACACAGATCAGAGCGGCGTTGCCGCGCGAGTTGTTGGCCTCGGTGGTGGTTTTCCTGGTGGCCCTGCCGTTGTGCATGGGCATTGCGATTGCCTCCGGCATGCCCCCGGCCAAGGGGCTTATTACCGGGATCATCGGCGGTATCGTGGTGGGCTTTCTGGCGGGCTCGCCGTTGCAGGTCAGTGGGCCTGCGGCGGGCCTGGCGGTGCTGGTGTTCGAGCTGGTGCGCCAGCATGGCATGGCCATGCTCGGGCCGATCCTGCTGCTGGCGGGCCTGCTGCAACTGCTGGCCGGGCGCTTTCGCCTGGGCTGCTGGTTCCGCGTCACCGCGCCGGCGGTGGTGTACGGCATGCTGGCCGGTATCGGCGTGTTGATCGTGCTGTCGCAGGTGCACGTGATGTTCGACGCGGCACCCCTGCCCTCGGGTGTGGATAACCTGCTGGGCTTCCCGACTACCCTGGCCTCGGCACTGCCCCAGGAAAGCAACGCCTGGCAGGCCGGTGCCCTGGGCCTTGGCACCATCGCCTTGATGTGGGGCTGGGAGCGCTTCAAGCCGCAGCGGCTGCGCTTTGTGCCCGGTGCGTTATTGGGTGTGGCAACGATGACGGCCTTGAGTATCTGGCTGGCGTTGCCGGTGAACCGCGTGCAGGTGCCGGCCGACCTTTCCGAGGCCATCGACTGGTTGCGACCGGACGACCTGCTGGCGCTCGCCGACCCTACCCTGCTGGTCGCCGCCCTCGCCCTGGCCTTCATCGCCAGCGCCGAGACGCTGCTTTCAGCTGCTGCGGTAGACCGCATGCACAATGGCCAGCGCTCGGATTTCGACCGCGAACTTTCCGCTCAGGGCGTAGGCAACATGCTGTGTGGCGTGCTCGGCGCGCTGCCGATGACCGGGGTGATCGTGCGCAGCTCGGCCAACGTCCAGGCCGGTGCGCAAACCCGTTATTCGGCGATTCTCCATGGCCTGTGGCTGCTGGCGTTCGTCGTGGCGCTGAGCAGCGTGCTGCAGCAGATCCCGGTGGCAAGCCTGGCCGGGGTGCTGGTGTATACCGGCGTGAAACTGGTCGACCTGAAAGCCCTGCGCGGCCTCGGCCGATATGGGCGTATGCCGATGCTCACCTACGCTGCCACCGCGCTGGCGATCATCTTCACCGACCTGCTCACCGGTGTGCTGCTGGGCTTCGCCCTGACCCTGCTGAAGCTGGCGTTCAAGGCCGCGCGCCTGAAGATCAACCTGGTAACGCTGGACAAACCGGGGCACATGGAACTGCGCCTGAGCGGCGCGGCCACCTTCCTCAAGGTGCCCGCGCTGACCCAGGCGTTGGACAGCGTACCGGCCGGCACCACCTTGCATGTGCCGCTGGGCAACCTGAGCTACATCGACCACTCGGTGCTGGAGTTGCTCGAGGATTGGGGCCGGGCCAGCCGCGCCAACGGCTCGCGCCTGCGGGTCGAGCAGCGCGGGCTCAAGCGCAGGATCGAAGGCCGACTGCGGCGGGCGGTGCAGGTCTGAGTACACAACCAAGGGGGCGGTCCGGGCCTGTTCCATCGGTGAGCGCGATCACGGTGGAATAGACCGGGGGCCTGGCGCGTTATGGAGAGGACTTCGACACCTTATCTTTCCAACGCGAGGGTTATGAGTATGACGTCCACCGAATTCGCTCACCCATCAGCCCCCCGTGAAGAGCTGCTGCAAAGCGCCAGGCTCGACGCGGGCTTTAGCAACTTCATCAACGGCCAGGCCGTTTCGCCTGGGGGACGTTTGCACGTCGTCAACCCGGCAACCGGCGAAATCATTGCCAGTGTGCCCGATGCGGGCCAAGAGGCACTGGACCAGGCGGTACAGGCCGCGCGCGACGCCTTCCCGGCCTGGGCCGCAACCCCTTGGGCCGAGCGGCGCAAGGTGCTCGAGCTGTTCCTGAAACGTATGGAGGAGCACCAGCAGGAGCTGGTCGCCTTGTTGACTGCTGAAACAGGGCGTCCGCTCGCCACCTCGGCTTGGGAGCTTGGCGGCGCCATTCATGCATTCGGCCCGACCTTGCTGGGCCTGGAGCTGCCGCAGGAACACGTCGATTCGCCCAGCCGGGGCAAGGTCATCAAGCGCCATGTGCCGCTGGGGGTGGTGTGCGCCATCAGCCCGTGGAACGTGCCGGTGCTGTTGTCTTGCGTGAAGGTGCTGTCGGCGTTGCTGACCGGAAACACCATCGTGCTCAAGCCCTCGCCTTTTGCGCCGCTGACCGTACTGCGTGTGATGGCCCTGGCCAATGATTTGCTGCCACCTGGCGTATTGAACGTGATTACCGGCGGCGACGACCTGGGCCCACTGATGACGGCACACCCAGGCTTCGATAAGGTGACCTTCACCGGCTCGACGCAAACCGGCAAGCGCGTGCTGAGTTCCGCCGCTCCGACGCTCAAGCGCGTCACGTTGGAACTGGGCGGCAACGATCCCGCGATCGTACTGCCCGATGCCGACCCGCAAGCCATTGCCGAACCTTTGTTCTGGAGCATGTTCATGCTCAACGGCCATGCCTGCATCAGCCTCAAGCGCCTTTACGTGCATGAGTCGATCTACCCGGCCGTTACCCAGGCACTGCAAGCCTACGCGGCGCAGATCAAGACCGGCGATGGCTTCGACCCGCACAGCGCGTTGGGCCCGGTACAGAACAGAATGCAGTTCGAGCGGATTCTTGAAACCTGGTCCGCCATCCAGGCCAGCCGCACCCCGGTGCTCTACCAGGGCCAGGCACCTGAGCAAGGCTATTTCTTCCCGGTGACGCTGCTGGACAACCCGCAGGAAGACGCAGCGTTCGTCAGCAAGGAAGTGTTCGGCCCGATTCGCGCCATCATGAAATACACCGACCTCGACGATGCCATCCGGCGCGCCAACGACACGCCTTATGGGTTGGGCGCTTCGGTATGGGGCCAGGATGCCGAGCAGCTGCGCGCGGTAGCCGACCGCTTGAACGCCGGTACGGTAT
Organism: Pseudomonas sp. NPDC089554; assembly: GCF_050280645.1. Lineage (NCBI taxonomy): Bacteria > Pseudomonadati > Pseudomonadota > Gammaproteobacteria > Pseudomonadales > Pseudomonadaceae > Pseudomonas > Pseudomonas sp. NPDC089554. Next base: position 5,502 of record NZ_JBNNVR010000071.1, on the reverse strand, counting down.
GGATCAACCAACACGCCAACCTGAGCATCGACCTGCCCTTCGGCGGGCACAAGGAGTCGGGCGTAGGTGTCGAGTTCGGCGTCGAAGGGCTCAAGTCTTACTGCAACGTGCGCGTGATCACCGCGATTTGAGTGGGCCTGGTGTGCGGTGCTCGGTCTGCCGGCACCACACACCCGCCATTCAGGCCGACTGCCCCAGTTCCACGCCCAGCTGGCGCGACAGGCACGGCCAGCGCTTCCACGCTTCGCCGGTTTCAGGGCTGCTCAGCTTCTCGCGGTAGGCTTCCACCGACTCCACGGCGAAGCTCTCGTCGTCGAGCATCTCGTCCACCGAGTGGTGCACTACTTCATCCAGCTGGTTGGCGAACTCCTCGCCGATCAACTGGTGGGCGATCAGGTTGGCCACGGTGGTGTCCACGGGAATCAGCGGCTGCTGGAAGTGGCGGATATACAGGTCGTTGACCTCCTCCACCAGGCGATGCGCCAGGTAGGCTTCATCCAGCAGGCAGTCCAGGCCCACATGGCCCTGCATCACGCTCGGCGGTTGCAGGAAGTAAGCCTCGGCGATCTTCAGCACCGGCTTGATCTGCGACTCGATACCGGCTTCGCGGGCGACCGCGTGGGCGGCCTCGAGCAGCTCCGGTACCTCGTCGATGTAGGCGCTGACGAAGCGGATCAAGGTTCCCTGGGCGTCCTGCTGGGGGAGTTGGATCGAGGGGTGCAGATGAGGCAGTTGTTGCGCGAGGCGGGCTTTGAGTTGGCCGGTCTGTTGTTCGTGTTGGTGGGCTTGGGCAATCTGCTCGCGTACAGCAGCGATGTTCATGACAACTCCAGGGACAAGGCGTTACAAACGGAAGACACTAAGTTAGCTCGCTTCCCGAAATGCCTAAGACGTATTTGTTATAACCCTAAGGCACTTACTTCGAAGGGTTATATTAAGATGCCATCATTGTGCTCCAACCGCTCAAGCTCAAACCTTTCAGCCCTTCCGGGAATTTCCTGAAGATCATTTCATGGACGTCATTGCGCGCCATAAGTCGCTGTCTATACTCCGGTTGAAACGTGATTCGTTGATGAGGCCCGACTGCCTGTGCAGGGGGCTCGGTCGTCGAAGCCAGGCAGTCTTGGCCACCGTTCCCTTCCTAACGTCGTAAGGTCGTCCACGCCTCCGGGACAACAAGAACGATAAGGGGAACCCGCAATGATGCGACATCCACATGTCTGGATGGGCCTCCTGCTGTGGTCGATGTTCGGACAGGCGAACGCCGCCTGGACCGTGAACATGTCACCAGGGGCGACGGAAGTCTCCCACGCCGTGTTCGACCTGCACATGACCATCTTCTGGATCTGCGTGGTCATCGGCGTCGTGGTGTTCGGCGCGATGTTCTGGTCGATGGTCATCCACCGGCGCGCGGCAGGCCAGGAGCCTGCGCATTTCCACGAGCACACCTGGGTGGAAATCCTCTGGACGGTGGTCCCCTTCCTGATCCTCGTGGTCATGGCCATCCCGGCGACCAAGACCCTGATCGACATCTACGACGCCAGTGAGTCGGACATCGACATCCAGGTCACCGGCTACCAGTGGAAGTGGCACTACAAGTACCTGGGCCAGGACGTGGAGTTCTTCAGCAACCTGGCCACCCCCGCTGCACAGGTGCGCAACCAGGCACCGAAGGACGAACACTACCTGCTCGAGGTCGACCAGCCGCTGGTGCTGCCGGTCGGCGCCAAGGTGCGCTTCCTGGTGACCGCCGCCGACGTCATTCACTCCTGGTGGGTGCCCGCCTTCGCGGTCAAGCGTGACGCCATCCCCGGCTTCGTCAACGAAGCCTGGACGCGGGTCGAGAAGCCCGGCATCTACCGCGGCCAGTGCACCGAGCTGTGCGGCAAGGACCACGGCTTCATGCCGGTGGTGGTGGAGGTGAAGTCCAAGGCCGACTACGACACCTGGCTCGCCGAGCGCAAGGCCGAGGCCGCCAAGCTCAAGGAGCTGACCAGCAAGGAGTGGACCCTCGAAGAGCTGGTCGAGCGCGGCGACAAGGTCTACCACACCACCTGCGTGGCCTGTCACCAGGCCGAAGGCCAGGGCCTGCCGCCGATGTTCCCGGCGCTCAAGGGCTCGAAGATCGCCACAGGGCCCATAGAGGCGCACCTGGGCATCGTCTTCCACGGCAAGCCGGGCACCTCGATGGCGGCGTTCGGCAAGCAGCTTTCGGAAGTCGACATCGCCGCGGTGGTGACCTACGAGCGCAACGCCTGGGGCAACAACAAGGGCGACATGGTCACGCCGAAGGACGTGCTGGCGCTCAAGCAGGCTGAAGGCCAATGACCCGGACATCAGGAGACAGGACATGAGTGCAGTGATCGACGACCACGGTCATGCCGGCCATGACCACGCCCACGGCCCGGCCAAGGGCCTGATGCGCTGGGTGCTGACCACCAACCACAAGGACATCGGCACGATGTACCTGTGGTTCAGCTTCGCGATGTTCCTGCTGGGCGGCTCGTTCGCCATGGTGATCCGCGCCGAGCTGTTCCAGCCCGGCTTGCAGATCGTCGAGCCAGCGTTCTTCAACCAGATGACCACCATGCACGGCCTGATCATGGTGTTCGGCGCGGTGATGCCGGCCTTCGTCGGCCTGGCCAACTGGATGATCCCGCTGATGATCGGTGCGCCCGACATGGCCCTGCCGCGCATGAACAACTTCAGCTTCTGGCTGCTGCCGGCCGCCTTCCTGCTGCTGGTGTCGACGTTGTTCAGCCCCGGCGGCGGGCCGAACTTCGGCTGGACCTTCTACGCCCCGCTATCGACCACCTACGCCCCGGCCAGCGTGACCTTCTTCATCTTCGCCATCCACCTGATGGGCATCAGCTCGATCATGGGCGCGATCAACGTGATCGCCACCATCCTCAACCTGCGTGCCCCCGGCATGACCCTGATGAAAATGCCGCTGTTCGTCTGGACCTGGCTGATCACCGCGTTCCTGCTGATTGCGGTGATGCCGGTGCTGGCTGGCGTGGTGACCATGATGCTGATGGACATCCACTTCGGCACCAGCTTCTTCAGCGCGGCTGGCGGCGGTGACCCGGTCTTGTTCCAGCACGTGTTCTGGTTCTTCGGCCACCCCGAGGTGTACATCATGATCCTGCCGGCCTTTGGCGCGGTCAGCTCGATCATCCCGGCGTTCTCGCGCAAGCCGCTGTTCGGCTACACCTCGATGGTGTACGCCACCGGCGCCATCGCCTTCCTGTCGTTCATCGTCTGGGCCCACCACATGTTCGTGGTCGGCATTCCGGTGGTGGGCGAGCTGTTCTTCATGTACGCCACCATGCTGATCGCCGTGCCCACCGGGGTGAAGGTGTTCAACTGGGTCAGTACCATGTGGCAGGGCGCGATGACCTTCGAGACGCCCATGCTGTTCGCCATCGCCTTCGTCATCCTGTTCACCATCGGCGGGTTCTCCGGGTTGATGCTGGCCATCGCCCCGGCGGACTTCCAGTACCACGACACCTACTTCGTGGTTGCCCACTTCCACTACGTGCTGGTGCCGGGGGCGATCTTCGGCATCTTTGCCTCGGCCTACTACTGGCTGCCGAAATGGACCGGCCACATGTACGACGAAACCCTGGGCAAGCTGCATTTCTGGCTGTCGTTCGTGGGCATGAACCTGGCCTTCTTCCCCATGCACTTCGTGGGGCTGGCCGGCATGCCGCGGCGTATTCCGGACTACAACCTGCAGTTTGCCGACTTCAACATGGTGTCGTCGGTGGGCGCGTTCACCTTCGGTGCCACGCAGATCCTGTTCCTGTTCATCGTCATCAAGTGTATCCGTGGTGGCGCGCCTGCCCCGGCCAAGCCCTGGGATGGCGCCGATGGGCTGGAGTGGTCGGTGCCTTCGCCGGCGCCCTACCACACCTTCCAGACCCCGCCGGAAGTGAAGTAGGAGGCCGATGACATGGACAGCCTGCCGCTCAAGCGCCTGGTGTTGCGCCTGCTGATGCTCACCGTGGTGATGTTCGCCTTCGGCTTCGCCCTGGTGCCGATCTACGACGTGATGTGCCGGGCGTTCGGCATCAATGGCAAGACTGGCGGGCAGTACGAGGGCAGCCAGGTCATGGACCCTTCGCGTTCAGTGCGGGTGCAGTTCATGTCGACCAATGCCAGCGACATGGTCTGGGATTTCTACTCCACCGCCGACCAGCTGGAAGTGAACCCTGGCGCTGTGAACCAGATGGTGTTCATCGCCCACAACCCGACCGACCGGCCCATGAGCGCCCAGGCAGTGCCCAGCATCACCCCGGCCGAGGCCGCCGCGTACTTCCACAAGACCGAGTGCTTCTGTTTTACCCAGCAGGTGCTGCAACCGGGCGAGCGCATCGAGATGCCGGTGCGCTTCATCGTCGACCGCGACCTGCCGGTGGGCGTGAAGCACCTGACACTGGCCTACACCTTGTTCGACATCACCGCTCGCCACCCACCGGTCGCGCACCTCGCGGGCCAGGACGTCCAGGGCGCCCGTTAAGGGAAGGAGAACAGCAATGGCAAGTCACGAGCACTACTACGTCCCGGCGCAAAGCAAGTGGCCGATCATCGCCACCATCGGCCTGTTCGTCACGGTGTATGGCCTGGGCACCTGGTTCAACGACCTCAAGGCTGGCCACCCAGAGTCCCACGGGCCGCTGATCTTCTTCGTCGGCGGGCTGTTCCTGGCCTACATGCTGTTCGGCTGGTTCGGCGCGGTGATCAAGGAAAGCCACGCAGGGCTGTACAGCGCGCAGATGGACCGCTCGTTCCGCTGGGGCATGAGCTGGTTCATCTTCTCGGAAGTGATGTTCTTCCTGGCCTTCTTCGGTGTGCTGTTCTACGTGCGGGTGCTGGCCGGGCCGTGGCTGGGCGGTGAGGGCGACAAGGGCGTGAGCCACATGCTGTGGCCGAACTTCGAGTACGTCTGGCCGCTGCTGCACACCCCCGACCCGAAACTGTTCCCGCCACCGAAGGACATCATCAACCCGTGGCACCTGCCGCTGATCAACACCATTTTGCTGGTGAGCTCCAGCGTGACTATCACCATCGCCCACCATGGGCTGCGCAAGGGGCACCGCGGCCAGCTGAAGCTGTGGCTGGGGCTGACCATTCTGCTGGGGTTGGCGTTCCTGGCGTTGCAGGCCTACGAGTACTACGAAGCCTACGTGCACCTGGGGCTGACCCTGGGCTCGGGGATCTACGGCGCGACCTTCTTCATGCTCACCGGTTTCCATGGTGCGCATGTGACCTTGGGGACGTTGATCCTGATCGTGATGTTCGCGCGGGTGCTGCGCGGGCACTTCGAGCCTGAAAAGCACTTCGGTTTCGAGGCCGCCAGCTGGTATTGGCACTTCGTGGATGTGGTGTGGGTTGGGTTGTTCATCTTTGTATACGTGCTCTAGACACCGCCCCCTGTAGGAGCGGGCTTGCCCGCGAATGCGATGTTGAATGCACCGCCGCATTCGCGGGCAAGCCCGC
>NZ_JBNNVR010000070.1:0-29413 GCF_050280645.1 Pseudomonas sp. NPDC089554 | reverse complement strand
TGAATCGGCCCTCGGTGCCGGTGCCCGCGAAGTGTTCCTGATCGAAGAGCCGATGGCCGCTGCCATCGGTGCCGGCCTGCCGGTCGAAGAGGCACGTGGCTCGATGGTCGTCGACATCGGCGGTGGTACCACCGAAATCGCCCTGATCTCGCTGAACGGCGTGGTCTATGCCGAATCCGTACGGGTCGGTGGCGACCGTTTCGACGAAGCCATCGTCACCTACGTGCGCCGTAACTACGGCAGCCTGATCGGCGAATCCACCGCCGAGCGCATCAAGCAGGAAATCGGCACCGCCTACCCAGGTGGCGAAGTGCGTGAAGTCGACGTACGTGGCCGTAACCTGGCCGAAGGCGTACCACGTGCCTTCACCCTGAACTCCAATGAGGTCCTCGAGGCCCTGCAGGAGTCGCTGGCGACCATCGTCCAGGCGGTCAAGAGCGCCCTGGAGCAATCGCCGCCGGAGCTGGCCTCCGACATCGCCGAGCGCGGCCTGGTGCTGACCGGTGGTGGTGCGCTGCTGCGCGACCTCGACAAGCTGCTGGCCCAGGAAACCGGCCTGCCGGTGATCGTCGCCGAAGACCCGCTCACCTGCGTCGCCCGTGGCGGTGGCCGTGCGCTGGAAATGATGGACAAGCACGCCATGGACCTGCTCTCCAGCGAGTGATTGCACTCGCAGGTGCAGGCATGCGCGGTTTACAGGTGGCCCTTGCGGTGCTACCTGTATGTGCTGGCTGGCGCCCATTCGGGCGCCTTTTCCATCTTTACGCAGACGAACCGGTGCATTGCCCCATGTCCAATGACCCCCTGAAACGTCGTCGACGAGGAACGGCCCATTAAACCGCTTTTCTCCAAAGGCCCTTCGCTGGGCGTTCGTCTGCTCGTGCTGGTGGTGCTGTCGGTCGCGCTGATGGTGGTCGACTCGCGTTTCGACCTGCTCAAGCCGGTGCGCAGCCAGATGGGGCTGGTGCTGATGCAATCCTATTGGGTCACCGACTTGCCGCAGCGCGCCTGGCAGGGCGTGGCCGGGCAGTTCGGCAGCCGCACCGAGCTGATCGCCGAGAACGAGAAACTCAAGACCGAGGCCCTGCTGCTGCAAGGGCGCCTGCAGAAGCTGGCGGCCCTGACCGAGCAGAACGTGCGCCTGCGCGAGTTGCTCAACTCTTCGGCGCTGGTCAACGAGAAGGTCGAGGTGGCCGAGCTGATCGGCGTCGACCCCAACCCGTTCACCCATCGCATCCTGATCAACAAGGGCGAGCGTGATGGCGTGTTCCTCGGCCAGCCAGTGCTCGATGCCCGCGGCCTGATGGGCCAGGTGGTCGAGCTGATGCCTTATACCTCGCGCGTGCTGCTGCTCACCGACACCACCCACAGCATTCCCGTGCAGGTCAACCGCAACGGCCTGCGCGCCATCGCCAGCGGCACCGGTAACCCGGAGCGTCTGGAGTTGCGCCACGTGGCCGACACCGCCGACATCAAGGAAGGCGACCTGCTGGTCAGCTCGGGGATGGGCCAGCGTTTCCCTGCCGGCTACCCGGTGGCCACGGTCAATGAAGTGATCCACGACTCCGGCCAGCCTTTCGCCATCGTCCGCGCCATTCCCACCGCAGCGCTCAACCGCAGCCGCTACATGCTGCTGGTGTTCAGCGACCGGCGTACGCCGGAGCAGCGTGCCACCGATGCGGCGATCGCCCAGGAAGAAGCAGATCGCAAGGGCATCACCAGCCCAGAGCAAGCGGCCCCGACGCCTGGCACCGCGCCAACTGCACCGCCTGCACCGGCAGCGACGCCTGCGACCGCCCCTGCACAACCGGCCACGGCACCGGCCCAACCTCGGAGAGAATGATGCCCGGCACGCGCAGTGGTAACGGTTGGGCCATTTGGCTGACCTTCGTCATCGGCTTGCTGCTCAGCGTCACGCCCATGCCGCAGTTCATGGAAATCTTCCGCCCCATGTGGCTGGCGCTGTTGCTGGCGTTCTGGACCCTGGCGCTGCCGAACAAGGTCGGCATGACCACCGCCTTCCTGCTGGGGCTCGCCGAGGACGTGCTGTACGGCACCTTGCTTGGGCAGAATGCCTTGATCCTCACCCTAGTGACCTTCCTGGTGTTGTCTTTGCAGCAGCGCCTGCGCATGTTCCCGATGTGGCAGCAGAGCCTGGTGATCCTGGTGATCTTCGGCATCGCCCAGTTGATCCAGCTGTGGCTCAGCGCCCTGACCGGCAACCGCCTGCCGACGTTGGCCCTGGTGTGGTCGGCGGTGATCAGCGCATTGCTCTGGCCGTGGATCAGCTTTGCCCTGCGCGATCTGCGCCGGCGCCTGCACATCAACTGACCACCACGCCGACACTGACAGGGAGATGTCTGCATGACCGCGCTGTACCTCGCCTCCGGCTCACCGCGTCGCCGTGAGCTGCTGACCCAGATCGGCGTCCCCTTCAGCGCCGTCAGTGCCCCCATCGACGAAACACCCCTGCCCGGCGAGGCTGCACCTGCTTATGTCGAGCGCCTGGCGCGGGCCAAGGCGGCGGCGGGCCTTGCCAGTCTTGCCAGCCCCGGCGTGGTGCTTGGCGCCGATACCGCCGTCGTGCTCGATGGCGTCATCCTCGGCAAACCGGAAAACCGCGAGCAGGCCCTGGCCATGCTGGGCGACCTCTCTGGCCGCGAGCACCAGGTGCTCACTGCCGTGGCCCTGACCGACGGCCAGCGCCAGGCCAGCCTGTGCGTGGCCAGCAGCGTGCGCTTTCGTGCCATTTCCTTCGACGAAGCCTGGCGCTACTGGGCCAGCGGCGAACCGGCAGACAAGGCCGGTGGCTATGCTATCCAAGGTCTTGGCGCGGTATTCGTCACCCACCTCACCGGCAGCTACTCGGCGGTGGTCGGCCTGCCCCTGAGCGAAACCGCAGAGCTGCTGGAAAAATTCGGCATCGCCTGCTGGCAGTCACTCGAGGGCCTTGCAGCGCGCTAGCCAGCCACCGGCCAGCGATCCATCATTACCGAAGACCTTTGACGAGAAGCCTGCCATGAGTGAAGAGATCCTGATCAACATCACCCCGATGGAATCACGCGTGGCAGTGGTGGAAAACGGCGTATTGCAAGAAGTGCACGTCGAGCGCACGCAGCGTCGCGGCATCGTTGGCAACATCTACAAAGGCAAGGTGGTGCGGGTACTGCCTGGCATGCAAGCGGCCTTCGTCGACATTGGCCTGGAGCGCGCGGCGTTCATCCATGCCTCGGAAATCTCCCAGCGCGAAGGCTCGGCGGTCGAGACCATCACCGCCCTGGTGCATGAGGGGCAGGCCCTGGTGGTGCAGGTGACCAAGGACCCGATCGGCACCAAGGGCGCACGCCTGACCACTCAGCTGTCGATTCCCTCGCGCTACCTGGTGTACATGCCGCGCAGCAGCCATGTGGGCATTTCCCTGAAGATCGAAGACGAAGCCGAGCGTGAGCGTCTCAAGCAGGTGGTCAGCGATTCCATGGACCGCGAAGACATCAAGGATGCCGGTGGCTTCATCCTGCGCACCGCCGCCGAGGGCGCGCGGGCCGAAGACATCCTCCAGGACATCCGCTACCTGCGCCGCCTGTGGGAGCAGATTGGTGCGCAGATCAAGACCTGCGGCGCCCCTACGGTGATCTACGAAGACCTCGGCCTGGCCCTGCGTACCCTGCGCGACCTGGTCAACCCGAAGATCGAGAAGATCCGCATCGACTCGCGGGAAACCTTCCAGAAAACCTCGCAGTTCGTCGGCGAACTGATGCCAGAGATCGCCGACCGCCTGGAGCACTACCCTGGCGAGCGGCCGATTTTCGACCTGTATGGCGTGGAAGACGAAATCCAACGCGCCCTGGAGCGCAAAGTACTGCTCAAGTCCGGCGGCTACCTGGTGGTGGACCCGGCCGAGGCGATGACCACCATCGACGTCAATACCGGCGCCTTCGTTGGCCATCGCAACCTCGAGGAGACCATCTTCAAGACCAACCTCGAGGCGGCCACCGCCATCGCCCGCCAGCTGCGCCTGCGCAACATCGGCGGGATCATCATCATCGACTTCATCGACATGGAAGACGAGGAGCACCAGCGCCAGGTGCTGCGCACCCTGGAAAAGCAGCTGGAGCGCGACCACGCCAAGACCAACATCATCGGCATCACCGAGCTGGGCCTGGTGCAGATGACCCGCAAGCGCACCCGCGAAAGCCTCGAGCAGGTGTTGTGCGAACCGTGCATCGCTTGCCAGGGCCGTGGCAAGCTGAAGACCCCTGAAACCATTTGCTACGAAATTTTCCGGGAGATCCTGCGCGAGGCCCGGGCCTACCAGGCCGAGGGTTATCGGGTGCTGGCCAACCAGAAGGTGGTCGATAGGCTGCTGGATGAAGAATCGGGCAATGTCGCTGAGCTGGAGACCTTCATCGGCCGAACCATTCGCTTCCAGGTCGAGTCCATGTATTCCCAGGAACAATATGATGTGGTGCTGCTCTGACGTGCTTTGAAACCCTGCGCCCGGTGGCGAAACCTGCGCCTGCGGCCATAGTTAAGGGACGACTCGGAGGGCCATGGCCATGGGGCGTCTGACCCGCGTTCTAGGCGCCTTGACCCGCTGGGGCCTGGGTTTGTGCGCCCTGTTGGCGGTGCTGGTGGCGTTGTACGTCAGCCTCGGTCGGCAGCTGGTGCCACTGGTTGCCGAGTACCGCGCGGACGTCGAAGCCAAGGCCGAGCAGGCCTTGGGGCTGCCTGTGCACATTGGTGCCCTGGAGGGGCGCTGGAGCGGCTTGGCGCCGGTTTTGCGGGTGCGCGACCTGCAATTGGGCGAGGGCGCCTCGGCCTTGCGCCTCGATGACGTCAAGCTGGTGCCCGACCTCTGGAGCAGCCTCAAGGCCCGCGAGGTGCGCCTGGCGCGCATCCAGCTCGGCGGCTTGCAGTTGATCCTGCATGAAAATGCGCAAGGCCAATGGACCCTTGAAGGCCTGCCGAAGACCGACGACCAACCCACAGACCCTGCCCAGGTGCTGCAGCGCTTGCAACAGCTGGGCAGGGTCGATTTGTTCGACAGCCAGGTGACCTTCCAGCCATGGCGTCGCGATTCGATCACCCTCACCTATGTCAGCCTCGGCTTGCGCGCCGGGCCTACCCAGCAGCGCCTGGAGCTGCGCGCCACCCTGCCAGATGGCCAACCGCTGGCGATGAACCTGCGCGGTCGGGTCAGCGGCGGGCAGTGGCGCGAGGGGCGCTTGCAAGCCTACCTGAGCCTGCCGCAGAGCGACTGGGCGCGCTGGCTGCCGCCGAGCCTGCTGGGGCAGTGGCGGGCCAAGACCCTGCGCGGCGGTGGCGAGGTGTGGGTGGATTGGAACAAAGGCCAACTGCAACGTGCCGTGGTTCGTCTCAACGCGCCCCAACTGCGCGGCGCCTATGCCGGGCGCAAGGCCGTGACCCTCGATAACCTCGCGCTGTCCAGCTGGGTGCGACGGCATGACGATGGCTATGAGGTGGTGGTCGACTCATTGGCCGCAAGCCTTGGCGAAACCCGCTGGGAAACCCACGTGCAAGCCCGCCAGCGCCTGGGCAAGGAGGCGGCCGACGAGACCTGGCAGGTACAGGCCAACCGCCTCGACCTGACGCCACTGACGCCGCTGGTCGATGCCCTGGCACCTTTGCCCGACAACCTCATGACCGTGGTCGACGCCCTGAACGTCACCGGTGCCTTGCGCAATGTGCGCCTGGACGTGCGGCCCAAGGCCGAAGGCGACCAGCGTTTGCAGTTCGCCGCCAACCTGGAGAAGGTCGGCTTCGACGCCTACCACGGCGCCCCGGCAGCAGGTAACGTCAGCGGCAGCATCAGCGGCGACCTCGGGCATGGCGAACTTCGCCTCGATAGCGACGAATTCATGCTGCATCTGTACCCGATCTTCGGCAAACCCTGGCATTACCCGAAAGCCAACGCGCGGCTGACCTGGGCGCTCGACAAGGAAGGTTTCACGCTGATCGCCCCCTACATCAAGGTGCTGGGCGATGAAGGCAAGATCGCCGCCGATTTCCTCATCCGCCTGACGTTCGCCCCAGATACCGAAGACTACATGGACCTGCGCGTGGGCATGACCGAAGGCGATGGGCGCTACACCGCCAAGTACCTGCCCGAGGTGCTCAGCCCGGCGCTTGACGAGTGGCTGCGCAGCGCCATCGTCAAGGGTGCGGTCGATGAAGGCTACTTCCAGTACCAAGGCTCGCTGAACCATGACGCACCGGCGCATTCGCGCAGCATCAGCCTGTTCTTCAAGGTGCATGACGCGGCCCTGGACTTCCAGCCAGGTTGGCCGCAGGTGCAGCAGGTCGACGGCAAGGTCTATATCGAAGACAGCGGCGTGCGTATCAAGGCCAGCAAGGGCCTGCTGCTCGACACCCAGGTAAGCAACGTCGACGTGAACATTCCCCACGTCGAAGGCGATGCACACAGCCACCTGCACCTGGACGGCGACTTCGATGGCAGCCTGGGCGATGGCTTGAAGATCCTCAAGGAAGCGCCCATCGGCACCGGCGAGATCTTCGCCGGCTGGGACGGCGAGGGGCCGCTGCAAGGCAAGGTCAAGCTCGACATTCCCCTGACCCATGGCTTGCAGCCCAAGGTGCGGGTGGATTTCGCCACCCGCGACGCGAAACTCAAGGTGGCGCCCCCGAGCCTCGAGCTGAGCAAGTTGAAAGGCGATTTCACCTTCGACCTGGACAAAGGCCTGAGTGGCAAGGACATCAGCCTGCGGGCCTTCGACAAACCGGTGACCGCGCAGATATTCGCTGAAGGCCAGGCAGGGCAAATCCAGACTCGCATCGCCGCCAGCGGCCAGGTAGCGCTCAAGTCGCTGACCGATTGGCTGCAGTTCGGCCAGCCGCTGCCGGCCACTGGCGAGCTGCCCTACCAGTTGCAGCTGAACCTGGGCAGCCGCGACAACCGGCTGACCGTCAACTCGTCGCTCAAGGGCCTGGCCATCGACTTGCCAGAACCCTTCGGCAAGGCGGCGGCCGATACCCGTGACAGTCGTTTCAGCATGACCTTGCAGGGCGCCGAGCGGCGTTTCGACGCCAGCTATGCCGACACCGCGCGCCTGGCCTACGCCGCGCCTGCCGACAAGCTCGCCCAGGGGCGTGGCGAGTTGTTGCTGGGCAGCGGCGAGGCATCTGTACCCGGCGGCCAAGGCTTGCGCGTACGCGGACGTTTGGAAACCCTGGATATCGCGCCTTGGCAGCAGCAGGCTGAGCGCTTTGCGGGCCAAGACCCAGGCGGTAACGCCCGGCAGAACCTGCAAGGCGTCGACCTGAGCATTGGTCAGTTGAAAGCCTTCGGTATGGACCTGAACCAGGCCGTGGTACGCCTGGCCCGCGGCGGCGAGGCCTGGGACCTGCGCCTGGACAGCCAGGAAGTGATTGGCAACGCCCGCATCCCTGACGCCAAGGCCACCCCCATGGCGGTACACCTGCAAACCCTGCGCCTGGCGCCCGCCGACCCACAGGCGCAGCAGGACGAGAATGCACCCGACCCGCTGGCCGACTTCGACCCGCGCAAGGCCCCGGCCCTGGACCTGACCATCGACAAGCTCTACCGCGGCGACGACCTGTACGGCAGTGCGGCGGTGAAGCTGCGGCCCACGCTCCGTGGCGTGTCACTGGACGATATCGACCTCGACCTCAAGGGCCTGAAGATCGATGGCGCCGGCGGCTGGGAAGGTGAACCCGGCAACAGCGCGAGCTGGTACAAGGGCCGCCTGGACGGCAAGAACCTGGGCGACGTGCTCAGCGCCTGGGGCTTTGCCCCGACCGTCACCAGCCGCGATTTTCGCATGGATGTCGACGGCCGTTGGCCCGGCTCGCCGGCCTGGGTGGGGCTCAAGCGCTTCTCCGGCAGCCTCGACGCCTCGTTGCGCACCGGCCAGTTCGTCGAGGTCGAGGGCAGTGCCCAGGCGCTACGGGTGTTCGGGCTGCTCAACTTCAACTCGATCGGTCGTCGCCTGCGCCTGGACTTCTCCGACCTGTTCAGCAAGGGCCTGGCCTATGACCGAGTCAAAGGCCTGCTGGTGGCCAGCGATGGCGTCTACGTGACCCGCGAGCCGATCACCATGACCGGTCCGTCGAGCAACTTCGAACTCGATGGCACCCTGGACATGGTGCGCGACCGGGTCGATGCCAACCTGCAAGTGACCCTGCCGGTCACCAACAACCTACCTTTGGCCGCGCTGATTGTCGGGGCGCCCGCCGTGGGCGGTGCGCTGTTCCTGGTCGACCGCCTGATCGGTGACCGAGTGTCGCGTTTCGCCAGCGTGAACTACCGCGTCGAAGGGCCGTGGAAAGAGCCTAGAATCACTTTTGTGAAACCTTTCGAGAAATAGCGCCAGGAGCCTCGATGAAGTCAGCGGTGATCCAGATGGTCAGCCAGGACGATGTACTGGCGAACCTGCAACGCGCCAGCACCTTGCTCAAGCAGGCGGCCGACGGTGGTGCGCGCCTGGCCGTGCTGCCGGAGAACTTCGCAGCCATGGGGCGACGCGACGCCGCTGCCATTGGCCGCGCCGAGGCCCTGGGCGACGGGCCGATACTGCCCTGGTTGAAACGCACCGCCCGCGACCTCAAGTTATGGATTGTCGCCGGTACCTTGCCGCTGCCCCCGGCCGACCAGCCCGAGGCCAAGGCCCATGCCTGCTCGCTGCTGATCGACGAGGACGGCGCCGTGGCGGCGCGTTACGACAAGCTGCACCTGTTCGATGTGGATGTGACGGACAACCGCGGTCGTTATCGCGAGTCCGATGACTATGCCCATGGCGCCCAGGTGGTGGTCGCCGATACGCCGGTCGGACGCCTTGGCCTTTCGGTGTGCTACGACCTGCGCTTCCCGGAGCTGTACAGCGCCTTGCGCGCAGCCGGGGCCGAGCTGGTCAGCGCGCCAGCGGCCTTTACTGCGGTGACCGGTGCGGCGCACTGGGACGTGCTGGTGCGCGCGCGGGCCATCGAAACCCAGTGCTATTTGCTGGCGTCGGCCCAGGGCGGAACCCATCCAGGCGCCAGGGAAACCCATGGCCACGCGGCGATCGTCGACCCTTGGGGGCGGATCGTCGCGCAACAGGCGCAAGGCGAAGCAGTACTGCTGGCCGAGCGCGACAGTGATGAACAGGCGTCCATTCGGGCGCGCATGCCGGTGGTGTCGCACCGGCGCTTTTTCTCGCAGGACGCCTTGCGGCCTGCGCACACCTCGGAGTGACTATGAGCCAGATGTTATCCACCGTCAGCGAGCAGCTCCTGGCCCCAGGCGGACTCACCCTGGACAGCCTGCAGGCCGTGCTGGGTGAGTTGGCCGGCCCAGGCATCGATGCCGCCGACCTGTACTTCCAGGGCCAGGTCTCGGAAACCTGGGCGCTGGAGGACGGCATCGTCAAGGAGGGCAGCTTCAACCTCGACCAGGGCGTGGGCGTGCGTGCCCAGTCCGGCGAGAAGACCGGCTTCGCCTACAGCAACGCGATCAACCTCGAAGCGTTGACCTCCGCTGCCCGCGCCGCCCGCTCGATTTCCCGAGCCGGCCAGGAAGGCAAGGTGCAGGCCTTCTGCAGCCAGGATGTAACGGCGCTGTATGCGCCTAACAACCCGCTGGATGTGCTTAGCCGTGCTGAAAAAGTCGACCTGCTCAAGCGCGTCGATGCCGCTACCCGCGCGCTGGACCCGCGTATCCAGCAGGTGAGCGTGAGCATGGCTGGGGTCTGGGAGCGTATTCTCATCGCCGCCGCCGATGGCAGCCTGGCCGCCGATGTGCGTCCCCTGGTTCGTTTCAACGTCAGTGTGATCGTCGAGCAGAACGGTCGCCGCGAGCGGGGCGGGCAGGGCGGTGGTGGGCGTACCGACTACCGCTACTTCAGCGATGAGCGGGTGATGGGCTATGCCCGCGAGGCATTGCGTCAGGCCTTGGTCAACCTGGAAGCGCAGCCTGCGCCGGCCGGTACCTTGCCGGTGGTGCTCGGGCCGGGCTGGTCCGGGGTGCTGTTGCACGAAGCGGTCGGCCATGGCCTTGAAGGCGACTTCAACCGCAAAGGCAGTTCGGCCTACAGCGGTCGTATCGGCGACCAAGTGGCGTCCAAGCTGTGCACCATCGTCGACGACGGCACCCTCGAAGGGCGCCGCGGCTCGCTGAGCGTCGATGACGAAGGCACGCCGACCGAATGCACCACGCTGATCGAGAACGGCATCCTCAAGGGCTACATGCAAGACAAACTCAACGCCCGGCTGATGGGCATGGCGGTCACCGGCAACGGTCGGCGCGAATCCTATGCGCACCTGCCCATGCCCCGCATGACCAACACTTACATGCGTGCAGGCGAAAGCGACCCGCAGGAAATCATCGCGTCGGTGAAAAAAGGCATCTACTGCGCCAACCTTGGCGGTGGCCAGGTAGACATCACCAGCGGCAAGTTCGTGTTCTCCACCAGCGAGGCCTACCTGATCGAGGATGGCAAGATCACCCGCCCGGTCAAGGGCGCGACGCTGATCGGCAATGGGCCTGAGGCGATGAGCCGGGTGTCGATGGTCGGTAACGACCTGGCGCTGGACAGCGGCGTGGGTACCTGCGGCAAGGACGGGCAGTCGGTGCCGGTGGGTGTTGGCCAGCCGACCCTGAAGCTCGATGCGATTACCGTGGGTGGTACTGGGGCGTGATAGCGCTGGGGCCGCGTAGCAGCCCCAGCTGGCGGGCGTCAGCGCAAGCCGCGCTGGGTCTCGTCGAGGTCGCGGATGTACTTGAAGACCTTGCGCGCAGCGGCAGGCGGCTTGTTCCGCGCTTTTTCGTGCTGGGCGTGACGGATCAGCGAACGCAGGTGCTGACGGTCGGTGTCGGGGTACTCGTTGACGAAACGTTCCAGGTCTTCGTCATTACCGTCCACCAAGCGGTCGCGCCAGCGCTCCAGGCCGTGGAAGCGCTCGTTGTACTGGCGGGTCGAGCTGTCGACCTGTTCGAGCAAGGCGTTGATGGCGTCAATGTCCTGGTCGCGCATCAGCTTGCCGACGAACGACATGTGGCGTTTGCGGGCGCCGTGGGCGGTGTGTTTGGAAGCATCGGCCAACGCCTTGCGCAACTCGTCGGTCAGCGGCAGGCGTGCCAGGGTCTCGGCCTTGACGGTGGTGAGCCGCTCGCCGAGTTCGACCAGCGCATGCAGCTCGCGCTTGATCTGGGTTTTGCTTTTTTCGCCGTCGAAGGCGTCGTCGTATGAATCAACCATGGTGGCAGTCCGCAGGAAATCGCCGCCATGATAACCAGTCGGGGGCCGCTTTGTCCGGCCCGGTCGTGCAAGACCTTCGCCGAACGCAGAATTTGAGTGGAGAAAACCATGAGTGCAGTCCAGAGCATCGGTCCGAAGGACCTGCCAGCGTTGCAGGAGCAGGTCGAGGCGATCATCACCGAGGCGCGCCGCCAGGGCGCCAGTGCCTGTGAGGTCGCGGTATCGCTGGAGCAGGGCCTGTCTACCACTGTGCGCCAGCGCGAGGTGGAAACCGTCGAGTTCAACCGCGACCAGGGCTTTGGCATTACCCTCTATGTGGGGCAGCGCAAGGGCTCGGCGAGCACCTCGGCCAGCGGCCCGGATGCCATTCGCGAAACCGTGGCCGCAGCGCTGGCCATCGCCAAGCACACGTCCGAAGATGAATGCTCGGGCCTGGCCGACGCGGCCTTGATGGCCCGCGAGCTGCCAGACCTGGACCTCTACCACGACTGGGACATCAGCCCCGAGCAGGCCATCGAGCAGGCACTGGCCTGCGAAGCGGCGGCCTTCGATGCCGATGCGCGCATCCGAAACGCCGATGGCACCACCCTCAATACCCACCAGGGCTGCCGTGTGTATGGCAACAGCCATGGTTTTATCGGTGGCTATGCCTCCACCCGTCACAGCCTCAGCTGCGTGATGATCGCCGAAGGCGACGGGCAGATGCAGCGTGACTACTGGTATGACGTCAATCGCCAAGGCCAGTTGCTGGCCGACCCGCGCAGCATCGGCCAGCGCGCCGCTCAGCGTGCCGCGAGCCGCCTGGGCGCACGCCCGGTTCCCACCTGCGAAGTGCCGGTGCTGTTCTCGGCAGAGCTGGCCGGTGGCCTGTTCGGCAGCTTCCTGTCGGCGATTTCCGGCGGCAATCTTTACCGCAAGTCTTCGTTCCTCGAGGGCGCCATCGGCCAGCGACTGTTCCCGACCTGGCTGACCCTCGACGAGCGCCCGCACCTGCCACGTGCGCTGGGCAGCGCAGCCTTCGATGGCGATGGCCTGGCCACCTACGCCAAGCCGTTCGTCGACAAGGGCGAGTTGGTGTCGTACGTGCTGGGCACCTATTCCGGGCGCAAGCTGGCCCTGCCCAGCACGGCCAACTCCGGCGGCGTGCACAACCTGTTCGTCACCCATGGCGTGGAAGACCAGGCGGCGTTGATTCGCCGCATGGGGCGTGGCTTGTTGGTCACCGAGCTGATGGGCCACGGCCTGAACATGGTAACTGGCGACTATTCCCGTGGCGCAGCCGGGTTCTGGGTCGAGAACGGGGAAATCCAGTTCCCAGTCCAGGAAGTGACCATTGCCGGCAACATGAAGGACATGTTCCAGCAGATCGTCGCCATTGGCAGCGATATCGAAACCCGCAGCAATATCCACAGCGGTTCGGTGCTGATCGAGCGGATGACCGTCGCCGGTAGCTGAACTCAGTCCCGGTAGTAGCTGGATAGGGCCCGCCCCTGCCTGAAGACTCCAAGCTGGCTGCTCCACAGTCAGCTTGGAGTTTTTCGAATGAGTGCAGACAAACCTTTTCAACCTGTCGATGGCGAAAGCCTGGTGGCGCTTGAGGCCCATGTTCAGGCGGTACTAACCTGTGCCCGCGATCAAGGTGCCGACGCCTGCGAAGCTCTCGCAAGGCAGGTGGTGAGCATCGAGCAGGGGGCTGCAGCAGGCCAGCTGGAGCAGCCTGCTACCGTCTCGCAGCAGCAAATATACCTGGCGGTTTATCGTAACAACCGCAAGGGCCGACGTGTCATTGCCCTCGATGCCGCCCTCGACCCTCGCGCTGCGGTGGCCGAGGCGCTGGCTTTGGCGGCTGAAGCCGACGAGGACCCCAGCGAGGGGCCTGCACTGGAACAGGACCTGGCCTGGAACCCCGTCGACCTGGACCTCTACCACGACTGGCCGCCGAGCCCATCGGCACTGCAGGACAGGGTCATGGAGTGCGAGCGCGCCACCGAGCTGGGTGATGAGCGAATTCTTGGTACGCGCCGGACCTCGCTATCCGCGACGGCAATTGCACAGGTGTTCGGTAACAGCCATGGGTTGGCGGTTGGTTATGTCGACACAACCTACCAGCTGTCGACGTATGTACGCGCCCAGCACGGCGAGGAGCGCCGCACGGCGGGCGAGTTCAAGATCGCGCGTGACCTCGCCGGGCTTGGGCAGGCGGGGGAGCTCGGTAATCTGGCGGCACGGCGTGCCATCGATCATTTGGGCGGCCGGCGATTGCCGGTGGAGCGCTGCGCCCATGTGTTCACTCCCAGCGCAAGTATCTGGGTGCTGTCGTCGCTTATCCAGGCGCTTCAGGGGCAGGCTGTAAGTACCGGGCGTTCGATCGCCGCCGGGCGACAGGGTGAGGCGCTTTTCGCGCCGGGCATAGGGGTTGTCGAGTCGCCTTTTCAGTTGAAAGGCGTGGGCAGTTCACCCTTCGATCTCGAAGGGTGTGCCATCGATGCCGGGCCCTTCGTCGAGGCAGGCCTTCTGCAGCGATACGCCCTTGACTCCGTATCGGCGCGTCGGCTGGGGCTGAGCAATACCGGCAATGCCTCGGCTACGCTGAAAGAGGCTCGCAACCTCGCCTTCATCCCGGGGACTGGCAGCCAGGCCGATTTGCTCGGCAACATGGGGCAGGGTGTTCTGGTTGCCGAAGCGCGTGCGCCGCAGGTCGATATCGAAGCAGGCACCTTTAGCCTGAAAGCCATCGGGTTCTGGGTGGAGAACGGCATCGTGCAGTATCCCCTGGAGCCTTTCACGATCGAGTCGCCACTGCTGGAGCTGTGGCAGAAAATCAGCGAAGTGGGTAGTGATCTTCAACAAATAAGCCGCATTTGTGGTACTTCGGTGCTAATCGATGACCTGATCGTTCATCACTGACCTGGCGTGGCGCTGACTTTCGGCGATTTAGTGCCCGGGCTCATGCCGGGCACGTTTCGTCATTTCTCTATTGAAGTGATTCTATTTATCACTTAATAATGAATATCATTACCCGAAGCCCATTGGCGATGATGTTCATGAAACCCGTCCTCCACGAACTGCCCTACCTGGAAAACTGGCGCTGGCTCAGTCGGCGCATCCGCTGCGCACTCGAACCCGACGAGCCCCGGCTGATCGAACATTACCTCGCCGAGGGCCGCTACCTGGTGTGCTGCACCGAAACCTCGCCCTGGACCGTCGCCCTGACCTCCTTCCGCCTGCTGCTCGATACCGCCTGCGACCGCATGTTGCCCTGGCATTGGCGCTGCCTGTGCCTGGACCAGGCCTGGCGCCCGCTGCTGGACCTGCGCAACCTCGACCGCCGCGAGCAGAACCTGCGCTGGCAACCCTATGCCATGCAGCTGGCCAACTGCGTCCTGCTGCCTTCGATTTCCCCCGACGAACTGATGCAAGGACTTGAAGATGAGTAATACCCGTATCGAGCGTGACAGCATGGGTGAGCTGCAGGTGCCGGCCCAGGCCCTGTATGGTGCCCAGACCCAGCGCGCGGTCGACAACTTCCCGGTCAGCGGCAAGCCGATGCCGGCCCAGTTCATCCGTGCGCTGCTGCTGGCCAAGGCGGCCGCGGCCAAGGCCAACGTCGAGCTGAACCAACTGAGTGCCGAGCAAGGCCAGGCTATCGTCAAGGCCGTGGAGCAACTGCTGGCCGAGGACTTCATCCAGCATTTCCCGGTGGATGTGTTCCAGACCGGCTCCGGCACCAGCTCGAACATGAATGCCAACGAGGTGATCGCCACCCTGGCCAGCCGCGTGCTGGGCGACAAGGTCAACGCCAACGACCACGTCAACTGTGGCCAGAGCAGCAACGACATCATCCCCACCACCATCCATGTCAGCGCCGCGCTTGCACTGCACGAGCAACTGCTGCCGGCCCTGCGCCACCTCACCCAGGTGATCGAGGCCAAGGCGGTGGAAGTGCATCAATACGTGAAGACCGGTCGTACCCACCTGATGGACGCCATGCCGGTGCGCATGAGCCAGGTACTCGGTGGCTGGGCCGCACAGGTCAAAGGCGCCCAGGCACACCTCGAAGCGACCCTGCCCAGCCTGCAGGCACTGGCCCAAGGCGGCACCGCAGTGGGCACTGGCATCAACGCCCACCCGCAGTTCGCCGCAGGCTTTGCCAAGCAGCTCAGTGGCCTGACCCAGGTTGAGTTCACTCCAGGCGAGAACCTGTTCGCCCTGATCGGCTCCCAGGACACCGCCGTGGCCCTCTCCGGCCAGCTCAAGACCACCGCCGTGGCGCTGATGAAAATCGCCAACGACCTGCGCTGGATGAACTCCGGCCCCCTGGCAGGCCTTGGTGAAATCGAGCTTGAAGGCCTGCAACCGGGCTCCTCGATCATGCCCGGCAAGGTCAACCCGGTAATCCCCGAGGCCACCGCCATGGTGGCTGCGCAGGTGATCGGCAACGACGCCACCATCGCCGTGGCCGGGCAGTCGGGCAACTTCGAGCTGAACGTGATGCTGCCGGTGATCGCCCGCAACCTCCTGGAAAGCATCGAGCTGATGGCCAACGTCAGTCGCCTGCTGGCCGACAAGGCCATCGCCAGCTTCAAGGTCAACGAAGGCAAGCTCAAGGAGGCGCTGTCGCGCAACCCGATTCTGGTGACTGCCTTGAACCCGATCATCGGCTACCTGAAGGCCGCCGAAATCGCCAAGACCGCCTACAAGCAGGGTCGCCCGATCATCGATGTGGCACTTGAGCACACGGACCTTTCCCGTGACCAGCTCCAAGCGCTGCTCGACCCGGAAAAACTCACCGCCGGCGGTATCTGATTCAGCCCTGCCGCCCAGGAGACGCGTCATGCAGCACTTCAAACGCACCACGCAAAGCGCCAACCGCCTGTTCGAACGCGGCGAGCTGGTCGATGCCCGGGAACTCTACCTGCAAGCCCTGGCATTGGCCCAGGTGCTGTTCGAGCGCTGGCATGACGTCGACGAGGCGGTCGCGGTCTTCGTGATCGCCCACCATAACCTGGCCGACCTGCACCTGCGGTTGAACCAGCCCCACGAAAGCGCCGACTACCTGTGCGCGGCGCACCAGCGCCTGCTCGAGGCCAGCCAGACCGCGCGCCTGCCACAGGCGCTGCGCGAGGCGGCCTTGCGACACAGCTCGCGTACTTACACAGAACTGCTGAACTTCATCGCCGAATTTGGCCAGTACCCACGCACCGAGCGGCTGCTCAACCGCCACGCCCCTGTGGCGAGCGAGCTGGCCGCCTTGCCGGATGTCATCCCCCGTCCACCTGCCTACGGAATCCACTGACATGCCCCATACCTTGCCTGCATTGCCCTACGCCTACGATGCGCTGGAGCCGCACATCGATACTCAGACCATGGAGATCCACCACACCAAGCACCATCAGACCTACATCAACAACCTCAACGCCGCCGTCGAGGGCACCGAGTGGGCCGAGTGGCCGGTCGAGAAGTTGGTGGCAGCGGTCAAGCAGCTGCCTGAAAAACTCCAGGGCGCGGTCATCAACCAGGGCGGCGGTCACGCCAACCACACCTTGTTCTGGACAGTGATGTCGCCCAAGGGCGGCGGTCAGCCTCAAGGCCAGGTGGCCCAAGCCATCGACGCTCAGCTGGGTGGTTTCGACAGCTTCAAGGAGGCTTTTACCAAGGCCGCACTGTCACGTTTCGGCAGCGGCTGGGCGTGGCTCAGCGTGACCCCGGCCAAGACCCTGGTGGTGGAAAGCAGCGGTAACCAGGACAGCCCGCTGATGAACGGCAACACGCCGATTCTCGGCCTCGACGTCTGGGAGCACGCCTATTACCTGAAGTACCAGAACCGTCGTCCGGAATACATCGGCGCCTTCTACAACGTCGTCGACTGGGCCGAAGTGGAACGTCGTTACCTCGAAGCCTTGAAGTGAGCTGATCTGGTATGCGCTCAGCGGTGATGTCTGTCAGCAGTGTGCGCCTGTTCCGTCAGGCGCTTGGGACTTTGCTGTTGCTGGTCGGTACCGCGCTGTTGGTGGCGCGGGGCATCGACTGGCTGGACCTGACGCCGCGCATGCTGCGCGCGTTGGAGGGCGGTGCATTGTGTGCGTTGGGCACGGCGCTGGGCGCGGTACCGGTACTGGTGATTCGCAACATGCCGGTGGCGCTGGCCGATACCCTGCTGGGCTTCGGCGCCGGGGTAATGCTGGCGGCCACGGCATTCTCTTTGATCATTCCCGGCTTGGGTGCGGCCCAGGCCATCGGTTTCAGTGACTGGGGCGCTGCCGGGCTGGTCAGTGCCGGGCTGTTGTGCGGTGCGCTGTGCCTGTTCCTGGTCGATTTGAAGGTCTCTGGCGCTTCGCCAGAGGCCCTGGTCGCAAATGCCAGCCAGCCGGTGATTGCCGCGCGGATCTGGTTGTTCGTCGCGGCCATCATCGCCCACAACATTCCGGAAGGAATGGCCATTGGCGTTTCCGCTGGGGGCGGCATGCCCGATGCCGACAGCTTGGCCATGGGCATTGCCCTGCAGGATGTGCCCGAAGGCCTGGTCATTGCGTTGGTGTTGGCGGGCGCGGGAATGCCGAGGTTCAGGGCCTTCCTGATCGGTGCTGCGTCGGGGTTGGTAGAGCCGCTGGCGGCGGTGCTTTGCGCCTGGCTGGTGAACATCGCCGAGCTGCTGTTGCCGCTGGGCCTGGCCTGCGCGGGGGGTGCCATGTTGCTGGTGGTAACCCAGGAGATCATTCCCGAGTCGCGCAGCAACGGTAATCACCGGCTAGCCAGTCTCGGGCTGTGTGTCGGTTTCTGCCTGATGATGGCGATGGATAACGCGCTGTCCTGAGGGCTCGCGCAGCGGTCACTTACTCGCCTTCGTCGAAATAGTTGTTGATAAGCGCCACCAGCGCTTCGAGGGCGTCGTTTTCCTGTTCGCCCTCGGTATACAGGTGCACCTGGGTACCCTTGCCTGCCGCCAGCATCATCACCGCCATGATGCTCTTGCCATCGACCAGTTTGTCCGGTGCGCGACCCACCCTGACCTGGCAGGGAAAGCGGCCGGCCACGCCGACGAACTTGGCTGCCGCCCGGGCATGCAGGCCTAGCTTGTTGATGATGGTGATTTCGCGGGCGGGCATCGTGGGGTGGATCCTGTGGGCTAGAGGTCGCGGTGGCGGACCTGGACGTTTTTCAGTGTGGGTTGCAGCAGTTGGCCAAGGCGTTCGGTGATGTACACCGAGCGATGGTGACCGCCGGTGCAACCGATGGCGATGGTGACATAGGCGCGGTTGCTGGCGGCGAAGCGGGGCAACCATTTGAGCAAGTAGCTGGAAATGTCCTGGAACATTTCCTCGACATCCGGCTGCGCGGCCAGGTAGTCGATCACCGGCTGATCGAGGCCGGAATGCTCACGCAGTTCCGGCTTCCAGTAGGGGTTGGGCAGGCAGCGTACGTCGAATACCAGGTCGGCGTCGATGGGCATGCCGCGCTTGAAACCGAACGATTCCACCAGGAAGGCGGTGCCGGGTTCAGGCTGGTTGAGCAGGCGCAGTTTGATCGAGTCACGCAACTGGTAGAGGTTGAGGCTGGTGGTGTCGATCTTCAGGTCTGCCAGGTCGGCGATCGGCCCGAGCAGTTCGCTTTCGACACGGATGGCCTCGGCGAGCGATCGGTCGGAATTGGTCAGCGGGTGACGCCGACGGGTTTCCGAGAAGCGCTTGAGCAAGGTGTCTTCATCAGCATCCAGGTACAGCACGTCGCATTGGATATGCCGCGCCCGGGCTTCCTCGAGCAGTTCGGGGAAGCGCGTCAGGTGGCTTGGCAGGTTGCGCGCATCGATCGACACGGCGACTTTCGGTTGCAGCAGCTCGGTATTGAGCAGCGCACTCTCCGCCAGCTGCGGCAACAGCCCAGCGGGCAGGTTGTCGATGCAGTAGAAGCCGTTGTCTTCCAGGACATCGAGCGCGGTGCTCTTGCCGGAGCCGGACCGGCCGCTGACGATGATCAGGCGCATGTTCAGTGCTCGTTCTGTGCGTCCAGGACTACCTGGTAAAGGGCCTCGCTGCTGTCGGCGGCACGCAGGCGATCACGGACCTCCTTGCGATCGAGCATGCTGGCGATCTGACGCAGCAGTTCAAGGTGTGCATCGGTGGCTGCTTCCGGCACCAGCAGGACGAACAGCAGGTCCACGGGCGCGCCGTCGATGGCATCGTAGTCGATGGCGGCATCCAGGTGCAGCAAGGCGCTGACTGGCGAATTGCAGCCTTCGAGCCGGCAATGGGGGATGGCAATGCCGTTGCCGAAACCGGTAGAACCGAGTTTCTCGCGCGCGATCAATTTCTCGAAGACGTCCTGCTCGTCGAGCTCGGGGACTTCCTTGATGATCGCCTTGGCAACGATTTCCAAAGCCTTTTTCTTACTAGTGACCCCCGGAACGTTCACCAGGGAACGGCCGGGGGTCAGGATGGTTTCAAGTCGGATCATGGATGAGGGGTATCAGCGGGCTGCTGCACCTTGCAACAGGCTCTGCTGTTTTTCCTTGTGTTTTTTCAGTTGGCGGTCGAGCTTGTCGGCCAAGGCGTCGATCGCTGCATACATGTCTTTATCTTCGGCGTTCGCAACCACTTCGCCGCCGGGAATTTGCAAGGTCGCTTCGACCTTCTGTTGCAACTTCTCGACCGTCAGGATGACCTGCACGTTGGTGATCTTGTCGAAGTGGCCTTCCACGCGAGCGAGTTTTTCAAGAACGTACTCACGCAGCGGCTGGGTGACTTCTACATGGTGTCCACTGATGTTGACTTGCATACAGCTTCTCCTTTGTTGCCCGTGCATAAAGAGGCAGGTATTGCGCCTGCCACTGAAACGCTGTGGCACATCCAGGGGCTACATCAATCGCTTGCGTTCACTCGACGGTGCGATGCCGAGGGACTCGCGGTACTTGGCGACGGTGCGACGGGCGACCTGAATGCCTTGTGCTTCCAGTAAACCAGCGATCTTGCTGTCACTCAATGGCTTTTTCGCATTTTCCGCGGCAACCA
Organism: Pseudomonas sp. NPDC089554; assembly: GCF_050280645.1. Lineage (NCBI taxonomy): Bacteria > Pseudomonadati > Pseudomonadota > Gammaproteobacteria > Pseudomonadales > Pseudomonadaceae > Pseudomonas > Pseudomonas sp. NPDC089554. The sequence continues at coordinate 9,174 of NZ_JBNNVR010000070.1, read as the reverse complement.
GTTTCTTGATGATCGCGCGAATGGCCGTGGACGAGCATTCGCCGCCTTCGGCGGTGCTGACGTGGCTGGAGAAAAAGTATTTCAGCTCGTAGATGCCACGCGGCGTGTGCATGTACTTCTGCGTGGTGACCCGGGAAATGGTCGACTCGTGCATGCCCACTGCCTCGGCGATGTCATGCAGCACGAGAGGCTTCATGGCCTCGTCGCCATGGTCGAGGAAGCCGCGCTGGTGCTCGACGATCTGGGTCGCGACCTTCATCAGCGTCTCGTTGCGGCTTTGCAGGCTCTTGATGAACCAGCGCGCTTCCTGCAACTGGTTGCGCATGAAGGTGTTGTCGGCGCTGGTGTCGGCACGGCGCACGAACCCGGCGTACTGCGGGTTCACGCGCAGGCGTGGGACTGCCTCCTGGTTGAGCTCAACCAGCCAGCGGTCGCTGTCCTTGCGCACGATGACGTCGGGGACGACGTACTCCGGCTCGCTGGACTCGATCTGCGAACCTGGGCGCGGGTTCAGGCTCTGCACCAGTTCGATGACCTGGCGCAGCTCGTCTTCCTTGAGCTTCATGCGCCGCATCAGCTGGCTGTAGTCGCGGCTGCCGAGCAGGTCGATGAAGTCGGTGACCAGGCGCTGGGCGTCGGCCATCCACGGGGTGCTCCTGGGCAGCTGGCGCAGTTGCAGGAGCAGGCACTCGCCCAGGTTGCGCGCGCCGACACCTGCTGGCTCGAACTGCTGGATACGGTGCAGTACTGCTTCGACTTCGTCGAGTTCGATATCCAGCTCCGGGTCGAAGCCTTCGCAGATCTCTTCGAGGGTGTCGTCCAGGTAGCCCTGGTTGTTGATACTGTCGATCAGGGTAACGGCGATCAGGCGATCGGTATCGGACATCGGTGCCAGGTTCAGCTGCCACAGCAGGTGGCTTTGCAGGCTTTCCCCGGCGGACGTGCGGGTGGTGAAATCCCACTCGTCGTCATCGTTACTGGGCAGGCTGCTGGCGCTGGTCTGGTAGATGTCTTCCCAGGCGGTGTCGACGGGGAGTTCGTTGGGAATGCGCTCGTTCCATTCGCCTTCCTCCAGGGTTTCCGTGTTGCTGCTACTGGTTTCCTGGAAGCTGCTCTCCTGGGTTTCGGCAACCGGCTTGCTGTCGCCGTTCTCGGCCATCGGGTCGCTGTTGTCGAAATCGTCGCCGTCTTCCTGACGTTCGAGCATCGGGTTCGACTCCAGCGCTTCCTGGATTTCCTGCTGGAGGTCCAGGGTAGAGAGCTGGAGCAGACGGATGGCCTGTTGCAACTGCGGGGTCATCGTCAGTTGCTGGCCCATTTTTAGGACGAGCGATGGTTTCATGGCTGGAACTTAATACCTTGTTCGCCGGCACGCATGTGCCATCTACTACAGGGCGCTAAGGCGCCGAATTTAAGCAAGTTATATGCCTGAAATTGCGGCGCTTGCCTAGACCCTGTAACAATTAAGCCTCTTGCGCGAGGCTTTGCCAGCTTGATGCAGTGCTCCAGGTTGGCCTGGGTCAGAGTCGGAACTCGTGGCCCAGGTAAACCTCCTTGACCAACTGGTTGGCCAGGATGGACTCGGAATCGCCTTCGGCGATCAGTTGGCCATCGTTGACAATGTAGGCGGTTTCGCAGATGTCCAGGGTCTCGCGCACGTTGTGGTCGGTGATGAGCACACCGATGCCTTTGGCCTTGAGGTGGTGGATGATCTGCTTGATGTCGCCCACGGAGATTGGGTCGACACCGGCGAAGGGTTCGTCCAGCAGGATGAACTTCGGTGCGGTGGCCAGGGCGCGGGCGATTTCCACGCGGCGCCGTTCGCCGCCGGACAGGCTCATGCCGAGGTTGTCGCGGATGTGGCTGATGTGGAATTCCTGCAGCAGGCTTTCCAGCTCCTGGCGCCGGCCCTCGCGATCCAGTTCCTTGCGGGTTTCAAGGATCGCCATGATGTTGTCGGCCACCGACAGCTTGCGGAAGATCGACGCTTCCTGGGGCAGGTAGCCGATACCGGCGCGCGCGCGGCCGTGCATGGGCTTGTGGCTGACGTCGTCGCTGTCGATCAGTACGCGGCCCTGGTCGGCCTGGACCAGGCCGACGATCATGTAGAAACAGGTGGTCTTGCCGGCCCCGTTGGGGCCGAGCAGGCCGACGATCTGGCCGCTGTCGATTGACAGGCTGACGTCGCGGACGACCTGGCGGCCCTTGTAGCTCTTGGCCAGGTGTTGCGCTTTGAGGGTTGCCATTTACTCGGCCTTCTTCTTCGGCTGGATCACCATGTCGATACGCTGACGCGGTGCGGTCACGTTGCCACCACGACCTGCGGTCGCCACCTGGGTCTTGGTGTTGTAGACGATTTTCTCGCCTTCGGTGGTGTTGCCTTCGTTCTCGACCTTGGCGCGGTCGGTGAGGATCACCATTTCTTTCTGCGCCTGGTACTGGATGGTCACGGCCCAGCCTTTCATCTTGTCGGGCTTGGCGGCGCTCTGCTGCTGCTCGAAGTAGGCCAGGTTGCCCACCGAGGTCACCACGTCGATGTCGCCGGAGGCGGCGCGGGTCATGGTCACGGTGTTGCCTTTGATCATCATGGAACCCTGGGTGATGATCACGTCGCCCGTATAGGTGGCCACGCCCTGCTTGTCGTCAAGGTGGGCGTTGTCCGCCTGGATGCGGATCGGCTGGTCACGGTCGGTCGGCAGGGCGAAGGCGCTCGCGCTTCCCAGTGCTGCGCTCAGGCTGAGCAAAAGGGGGAGGGTGTTAACGAGCCTCATACTGTCCTCTTACGTTGGACAGCAGGTCCATCCTGCCGTCTTTCAAATAGGCTTTCATTCCTTTGCCCGTAGTCGTGCCACCGGCGCCGTCGATTCTAACGGCTTGCTCGGTCTGCGCATATTGCTTCTGCGGGAACACGGTCATGCGGGTGGTGGTAATCAAGGTATTTCGCTGTTTTTCGTCGGTGCGGGTGACCCGCACGTCGTCGATCAGCTCCACCTCGGTGCCATCCGGGTTCACCTCGGCGCGCGCGCTCTGCACGTGCCAGGGGTACTGGGTGCCACGGTACATGTGCAGGTCCGGCTTGGTCACCAGGGTGACCTCGCTGACCTTCATGTGCTCGACCTTGTCTGCGGTCATCTCGTACTGCAGCTTGCCGTCGGGCAGGAACTGCACGCTATGGGCATTGATCGCATAGTAGTCGATGGCGTTGTCGTCGGCCTGCACCACTGGCTTGTCCATGAAGCTTTCGGGGCTGATGTTCCAGTAGCCGACCGCTACCAGCAGCGCGGCGATGGCGCCCAGCAGCACGAAGTTGCGCAATTTCTTGCTGAACATGTGAGGCCCTACAGGTAATTGGCGTTGGCAGCGTCCAGGGTGCCCTGGGCCTGCATGATAAGTTCGCAGAACTCGCGCGCGGCACCTTCGCCACCGCGGGCCTGGGTAATGCCGTGGGCGTGCTGGCGAACGAAGCTGGCTGCGCTGGCGACGGCCATGCCCAGGCCGACACGGCGAATCACCGGCAGGTCGGGCAGGTCGTCACCGAGGTAGGCGACCTGCTCGTAGCTCAGGCCCAGTTCGGCGAGTAGGCCATCGAGCACCACCAGTTTATCCTCGCGACCCTGGAACAGGTGCGGGATGCCGAGGTTCTTCGCCCGGCGTTCGACCACCGGGGTCTTGCGCCCGCTGATGATCGCGGTGGTCACGCCCGAGGCCATGAGCATCTTGATGCCCTGGCCATCGAGGGTATTGAAGGTCTTGAATTCGCTGCCGTCCTCGAGGAAGTACAGGCGACCGTCGGTGAGCACGCCGTCGACGTCGAACACCGCCAGCTTGATGGCCTTGCCGCGTTGCAACAGGTCCTGGTTCATTCACATCACTCCGGCGCGCAGCAAGTCGTGCATGTTCAGGGCGCCGGTCGGCCGGTCGTCCCGGTCGACCACCACCAGCGCGCTGATCTTGTGGTCCTCCATGATCTTCAGTGCCTCGGCGGCGAGCATCTCGGCGCGGGCAGTCTTGCCATGGACGGTCATGACTTCGTCGATGAGTGTCTTGTGTACATCGATGTTGCGGTCCAGGCTGCGGCGCAGGTCGCCGTCAGTGAATACCCCGGCCAGCTTGCCGTCGGCTTCCATTACCACGGTCATGCCCAGGCCCTTGCGCGACATTTCCAGCAACGCGTCCTTGAGCAGGGTGCCGCGTAGAACCTGCGGCAACTCGGCACCGCTGTGCATGACGTTCTCGACCTTCAGCAGCAGGCGGCGGCCCAGGGCGCCACCGGGGTGCGAGAAGGCGAAGTCCTCGGCGGTGAAGCCGCGCGCCTCCAGCAGGGCGATGGCCAGTGCGTCGCCGAGCACCAGGGCCGCGGTGGTGGAGGAGGTCGGGGCGAGGTTCAGCGGGCAGGCTTCATGGGCCACGCGGGCGTCGAGGTTGACCTCGGCGGCCTGGGCCAGGGCGGAGTCCGGGTTGCCGGTCAGGCTGATCATCTGGATGCCCAGGCGTTTGATCAGCGGCAGCAGGGTGACGATTTCTGCAGTACTGCCGGAGTTGGACAGGGCCAGGATGACATCGTCGCGGGTGATCATGCCCATGTCGCCATGGCTGGCTTCGGCCGGGTGCACGAAGAATGCCGGGGTGCCGGTGCTGGCCAGGGTGGCGGCGATCTTGTTGCCGATGTGCCCGGACTTGCCCATGCCGACCACGACGACGCGGCCCTTGCTGGCCAGGATCAGCTCGCAGGCCTTGACGAACTGGTCGTCGATGCGGGGCAGCAGGCCCTCTACGGCTTCGAGTTCCAGGCGCAGGGTGCGCTGGGCGGATTGGATCAGCTCGCTGGATTGGCTCATGTCGAAAAAGCAATGCCTGATAAAAAGGTGCCGATTATAACGGCAATGTGTGAAAGCCTCACCTTTTCAGTTGTCGTGGGTGGTTACATATCTATACCTGTCCCTGGCCTGAATAGCGCGGCCAATGACCTTGGGGCGCACCTGCCTGCGGTGCTATAGTTCGCCGCTATCCAGCCCGCCAGGGGTGCGTGTGCCTTCATGATGAGGGCCGGCGTCCCTATAGCGAGGCTGCATTGCAAGGAGTCTAGATGAGTTCGGATAGCGCCTACGCGGTCGAGTTGAAGGGTGTCACCTTCAAACGCGGTTCGCGCAGCATTTTCAGCAACGTCGACATACGCATACCCAAAGGCAAGGTCACCGGCATCATGGGGCCTTCCGGGTGCGGCAAGACGACCCTGCTTCGCCTGATGGGCGCGCAACTGCGCCCGGCCAGCGGCGAGGTCTGGGTGGCCGGTCAGAACCTGCCCACCCTGTCCCGCGGCGACCTGTTCGACGCGCGCAAGCAGATGGGCGTGCTGTTCCAGAGCGGCGCGTTGTTCACGGATCTCGACGTGTTCGAGAACGTCGCGTTCCCGCTGCGCGTGCACACCCAGCTGTCTGACGAGATGATCCGCGACATCGTGCTGATGAAGCTGCAGGCCGTGGGGCTGCGCGGCGCCATCGACCTGATGCCCGACGAGCTCTCCGGCGGCATGAAGCGCCGCGTGGCGCTGGCCCGGGCGATTGCATTGGACCCGCAGATCCTCATGTACGATGAGCCGTTCGTCGGTCAGGACCCGATCGCCATGGGTGTGCTGGTGCGCCTGATTCGCCTGCTGAACGACGCCCTGGGCATCACCAGCATCGTGGTGTCCCACGACCTGGCGGAGACGGCGAGCATTGCCGACTACATCTATGTGGTCGGCGATGGCCAGGTGCTGGGGCAAGGTACGCCGGATGAACTGATGGGCTCGGACAACCCGCGCATTCGCCAGTTCATGAAGGGCGACCCGGACGGCCCGGTGCCATTCCATTTTCCTGCGCCTGACTACCGCGCCGATCTGCTGGGGGCGCGTTGATGCGCAGAAAATCCTTACTCGAACGTATCCGCCTGTTCGGTCGCGCCGCCATCGACGTGCTCGCGGTGCTGGGGCGCTCGTGCCTGTTCCTGTTCCACGCCCTGGCTGGACGTGGCGGCATCGGTGGCAGCTTCCAGTTGCTGGTCAAGCAGCTTTACTCGGTGGGTGTGCTGTCGCTGGCGATCATCGTGGTGTCCGGGGTGTTCATCGGCATGGTCCTGGCGTTGCAGGGCTACAGCATCCTCACCAAGTACGGCTCGGAGCAGGCCGTGGGGCAAATGGTGGCGCTGACCCTGCTGCGCGAGTTGGGGCCGGTGGTCACTGCCTTGCTGTTCGCTGGCCGCGCCGGTTCCGCGCTGACCGCCGAAATCGGCAATATGAAATCCACCGAGCAACTGTCGAGCCTGGAAATGATCGGCGTCGACCCGCTCAAGTACATTGTCGCGCCGCGCCTGTGGGCGGGCTTCATCTCGTTGCCGCTGCTGGCGCTGATCTTCAGCGTGGTCGGCATCTGGGGTGGGTCCTGGGTGGCGGTGGACTGGCTTGGGGTCTACGAGGGTTCGTTCTGGGGCAACATGCAGAACAGCGTGTCGTTCACCAACGACGTGGTCAACGGCTTGATCAAGAGCCTGGTGTTCGCGTTCGTGGTGACGTGGATCGCCGTATTCCAGGGGTATGACTGTGAGCCCACTTCCGAGGGGATCAGCCGTGCCACTACCAAGACCGTGGTCTATGCCTCATTGGCAGTCCTGGGTCTGGACTTTATTCTGACCGCCTTGATGTTTGGAGATTTCTGATGCAAAACCGCACCCTGGAAATCGGTGTCGGCCTGTTCCTCCTGGCCGGGGTTCTGGCGCTGTTGCTGCTGGCCCTGCGGGTCAGTGGGCTGTCGGCCAACCCGAGCGGCGACACGTACAAAGTTTACGCCTACTTCGACAATATCGCCGGTTTGACTGTCAGAGCTAAGGTGACCATGGCCGGTGTGACCATCGGCAAGGTCACGGCCATCGACCTGGATCGCGATTCCTACACCGGTCGGGTGACCCTGCAGCTGGACAAGAAGGTCGACAACCTGCCGACCGACTCCACTGCCTCGATCCTGACCGCCGGGTTGCTGGGCGAGAAGTACATCGGTATCAGCGTGGGTGGCGAGGACGACGTGCTCAAGGAAGGTGGAACCATCCATGACACCCAGTCGTCACTGGTACTGGAAGATCTGATTGGCAAGTTCCTGCTCAACAGCGTTGGCAAGGAACCGAAAGAAGCCCCACCGGCTAATTGAGGAGTTCCCATGATTTCGACCCTGCGACGTGGCCTGCTGGTGTTGCTGGCGGCCTTTCCCCTGATTGCCCTGGCTGCGCCTGGCCAGACGCCCCATGACGTGGTGCAGAACACCACCAACGAGCTGCTGAGCGACCTCAAGGCCAACAAGGAACAGTACAAGAGCAATCCGGGCGCCTTCTACGACGCACTCAACCGCATCCTTGGCCCGGTGGTCGATGCCGACGGTATTTCCAAGAGCATCATGACCGTCAAGTATTCGCGCAAGGCAACGCCTGAGCAGATGCAGCGCTTCCAGGAGAACTTCCGCCGTAGCCTGTTCCAGTTCTATGGCAACGCGCTGCTCGAGTACAACAACCAGGGCATTACCGTCGACCCGGCCAAGGCCGACGACGGCAAGCGCGCCTCGGTGGGCATGAAGGTTTCCGGCAACAACGGCGCCGTCTACCCGGTCCAGTACACCCTCGAGAACCTGGGTGGCGAGTGGAAAGTGCGCAATGTCATCGTCAACGGCATCAACATCGGCAAGCTGTTCCGCGATCAGTTCGCCGACGCCATGAGCCGCAACGGCAATGACCTGGACAAGACCATCGACGGCTGGGCGGGTGAAGTGGCCAAGGCCAAGGAAACCGCCGACAACTCGCCAGAGAAGACCGTCAAATGAGCGAAACCGGCGTGAGCATGGCCGAGCCGGGCGTTCTGCGCCTGGCCGGTGTGCTGGACTACCGCAGCGGCCCAGCCCTGCGCAAGGACGGCCAGGCACTGATTGCCGCCTGTCGCGAACCGCGCCTGGTGCTCGATTGCTCGGCGGTGGTGAAGTCCAGCAGTGTCGGTCTTTCGTTGCTGCTGGGCTTCATGCGTGATGCCCAGGCGTCTGGCAAGGCCTGCGAAGTACGCGGCATGCCGGACGACATGCAGGAAATTGCCGGGGTCTACGACCTCGATGAAGTGCTTGTGGGCTGATGGCCCGTGAGCCAGGGTAAGCCCCTCGGTCAGCGCAGCCTTTCTTGGGCTTCGCAGGCGAGGGGCTTTTTTGTATGATGGCCGACCCGCGCGCACTGGGCGCCGATTGAGGTTGAGCATGCAGGCCGTAGAAGTTAAGAGCTTCCTTGAAGAAAAACTGCCGGGAACCCGGGTCGAAGTTGAAGGCGAAGGCTGCAACTTCCAGTTGAACGTGATCAGCGACGAGTTGGCCGGCCAGGGCCCGGTCAAGCGCCAGCAGGCGATCTATGCTCACCTGAACCCGTGGATCGCCAACGGCAGCATCCATGCGGTAACCATGAAATTTTTCAGCAGCGCAGCCTGGGCTGAGCGCACCTGAGCCAACGTTGGCGGCGAGATTGAAATGGACAAACTGATTATCACTGGCGGCGCGCGTCTCGACGGCGAGATCCGCATTTCGGGGGCCAAGAACGCGGCCCTGCCGATCCTTTCCGCGACCCTGCTGGCCGATGGCCCGGTCACTGTGGGCAACCTGCCGCACCTGCACGATATCACCACCATGATCGAGCTGTTCGGTCGCATGGGCATCGAGCCTGTGATCGACGAAAAGCTCTCGGTGGAGATCGACCCGCGTACCATCAAGACCTTGGTGGCGCCGTACGAGCTGGTCAAGACCATGCGTGCCTCGATCCTGGTGCTTGGCCCCATGGTCGCGCGCTTCGGTGAAGCCGAAGTGGCCCTGCCCGGCGGTTGCGCCATTGGCTCGCGTCCGGTCGACCTGCACATCCGTGGCCTGGAAGCCATGGGTGCGAAAATCGAAGTCGAAGGCGGCTACATCAAGGCCAAGGCCCCCGAAGGCGGCCTGCGCGGTGCGCACTTCTTCTTCGATACCGTCAGCGTGACCGGTACCGAGAACATCATGATGGCGGCTGCCCTGGCCAAGGGCCGCAGCGTGCTGCCAGAATGCCCTGTTCGGCAGTTGGCTGAGCGCGACCTTGACCAGGGCCAGGCCTACGCCCAGGCCGCCCTGCTTGGTGGTGAAGAATGGCTTGAAC